>CAXTIY010000168.1:0-7570 GCA_964244215.1 uncultured bacterium | reverse complement strand
GTCAACAAGCGATGCAGCGATTGTTCGAACTGTTCGGTGAACGCCGCGCTCGTGCGGCCGTCGATCTTCGTCATGAGAAAAACTCGATCGCGGTAGCCGCCCACGGTGAGGGCGCGGCCCATCCGCAGCTCGCTCATGCCCGCGTTGTAGTCCCACGAGTTGTCCAGAAACGTGATTCCGCGATCGATGCCGGCGTGAATGAGCTTGATCGCATCGGCATCGGGCAAATCGGGTTTGCCGAGATGGAAGCCGCCCATACCGATCGCGCTCACGCGTTCGTTCGTGCGGCCGAGCCGGCGCATGGGAAGTGGTGTCGCGACCGTCGTCATACCGGGGTCGTTCCCGCAAGAACGCGGACGCAGTCGCGGGCGATGAACCATTCTTCGCCCGCCGTAACGACGAGCACGCGAACGTCGGAGGATTCCGCTGCGACGTCGGCATCGCCGCTGCGCGAGCGGTTTCGCTCCGCATCGAGTACGACGCCGCAGATCGCGAGGCGCGCGCAAACGCGGCCGCGCAAAGCGGCCGCATGCTCGCCGATGCCGCCCGTAAAGACGAGCGCGTCGAGCCTGCCGAGTGCCGGCAGAAACGACGCGATGGCGGCAGCGAGCCTATGTTCGAACACGTCGAGCGCGAGCCGGGCGCGTTCGTTGCCGCCGGTCGCGGCAGCCTCGAGTTCGCGCACGTCGCTCGACATGCCGGAAAGCCCGAAGAGACCCGAACGCCGGTTGAGCGTCTCGTCGAGTTCGCGCGCCGCGTCGGCCGCGGTCGTTTCTTTCTTCATGCGGCGCAACAGATAGGTCGCGATGCCGGGATCGATGCCGCCCGAGCGCGTGCCCATCGGCACGCCGTCGAGCGGCGTAAACCCCATCGTCGTATCGACGCTCGCGCCGTCGCGCACGGCCGTAACCGAACACCCGCCCCCGAGATGCGCCACGACGATGCGCGGCTTCTTCCGTCGCTCCAAAAGCCGACTCGCGCGCTCCGCGCAATACGCGACGTTGATGCCGTGAAATCCGTAACGCCGGATATCTTCCGCGAGCCATTCATACGGCCCGGCATACGTCGCTGCGGCGGGCCCGAGCATCCGATGAAACGCCGTATCGAAGGCGGCGATCTGCGGCACGTCCGGGAGAGCGGCGCGAGCCGCGGCGATGCCCGCGAGTTCCACCGGGTTGTGGTTCGGGTCCAACGGTTCGAGTTCTCGCAGCGCCGCGATAACGGCATCGTCGATCCGCACGCTCTCGCGAAAGCGCGGGCCGCCGTGCACGAGCCGGTGGCCGACGGCTTCGATCCGCGCTTCGTCGCAGCCGAGTTCGCGATACGCGCGCACGAGCAGCGGCACGGCGTCTGCCGGGTCGACGGCGACCTCGCGCGTTATGCTCGCGCCGCGGGCCGCGCTCGCTTCAAGGCGCGCCGCCGAACCGCTTCCGTGCCATGCGAGTGCGGCTTTGGCGAGCGGCCTTCCGGCGGCCGACGGCTTCGCACGAGCGGCCGCCGCCGGCGCCTCGAACAGTGCACTCTTCCAACTCGTCGAGCCACCGTTGAAGACGAGAATCCGGGCGCCCAGTCGTGCCATCTTTTATCGCGGCCACGTCCAATTACTGATTTCGGGCAGATCCTCACCGCGTTGCACGATATAGGCGCGATGTTCGGCGAGCTTCCCTTGGCACAGCTCCGCGAGGTAGGCGCCGGTCGACCCGAGCTGCGGCACGCGTTCGACCGCCGCGAGCACCAAATGAAAACGATCGAGTTCGTTGCGCACGACCATATCGAACGGCGTCGTCGTCGTGCCGTTTTCGAGAAAGCCGTGCACGTGAATATTGTCGTGGTTCGTACGGTTGTAGGTTAAGCGGTGAACCGTCGCCGGGTAACCGTGATAGGCGAAGATAACGGGGCGATCGCGCGTGAACAGGATATCGAATTCGCGATCTTCGAGCCCGTGCGGATGTTCGGAATGCGGCAGCAGCTTCATGAGATCGACGACGTTGACCACGCGGATTCGCAGGTTCGGTACGTGCGTGCGCAAGAGGTCGACGGCTGCCAGAGTTTCGAGCGTCGGGACGTCGCCCGCGCACGCCATCACGAGATCGGGTTCGGCTCCCGCGTCGTTACTCGCCCACGGCCAGATGCCGATGCCCTTGGCGCAGTGCACGTCCGCTTGTTCGCGCGTCGTGTATTGCAACGCCGGCTGTTTGCCCGCGACGATGACGTTGATATAATTTTTAGAACGTAGACAGTGATCGCCGACCGATAGCAACGTGTTCGCATCCGGCGGCAGGTAAACGCGAATAACCGAGGGTTTTTTATTCATCACGACGTCGATGAAGCCCGGATCTTGATGCGAGAAGCCGTTATGATCTTGGCGCCAGACGTGCGAACTGAGCAGGTAATTTAAACTCGCGACGGGCGCGCGCCAGGGAACGCTCCGGCATTGCTCGAGCCACTTCGCATGCTGGTTGAACATCGAATCGACGATGTGGATGAACGCTTCATAACACGAAAAGAATCCGTGCCGGCCGCTCAGCAGATAGCCTTCGAGCCAGCCCTGGCAGGTGTGTTCGCTCAATATCTCCATCACGCGGCCGTCGGGGGCGAGCGCGCAATCGTCATCGGCACGGGCTTCGCCGTCCCACGCGCGACCGGTCGCCTCTAAAACGGCACCCAAGCGATTCGAGGCGGTTTCGTCGGGCCCGATGACGCGAAAGTTCGCGCGCTCGGCATTCGCACGCATGACGTCGCGTAAGAAGTTGCCGAGGACGCGCGTCGCTTCACCGAGCGTAGCGCCCGGCTCCGGCACGTCGATCGTATGCGCGCGCCAGTCGGGCATGTCCAGTTCGTGGAGAATGCGGCCGCCGTTGGCGTGCGGGTTATCGCTCATGCGCCTGGGCCCGCGCGGCGGAAGCGCGCGCAATTCCGGTACGAGCGAACCGCTCGAGTCGAAAAGCTCGTCCGGGCGGTAACTGCGCAGCCATTCTTCGAGTTGCTGCAGATGCGCCGGATTCGTACGCACGCCGTCGAGCGGCACTTGATGCGCTCGCCACGAGCCTTCGGTCCGCTTGCCGTCGACGAATTTCGGCCCGGTCCAGCCCTTAGGCGACTCGAGCACGATCATCGGCCATTGCGGACGGCCGGCATCGCCCGTGGTGCGGGCGTGGGTTTGGATCTTCGCAATCTTGTCGAGCACCGTATCGATCGTCTGCGCCATAAGCTCGTGCATTGCGAACGGTTCGTCGCCGCAAACGAAATACGGGTCGTAGCCATAACCGCGCATGAGGGCGCCGAGCTCTTCGTGACCGATGCGCGCGAGCACCGTGGGATTCGCGATCTTGAATCCGTTGAGATGCAAGATCGGCAAGACCGCGCCGTCACGAATAGGGCTTAAGAATTTATTAGAATGCCAGCTGGCGGCGAGCGGCCCCGTCTCCGCTTCACCGTCGCCGATCGTGCAGGCGACGATCGTGTCCGGATTATCGAACGCGACGCCGTAAGCGTGCGAGAGCGAATAGCCGAGCTCCCCGCCTTCGTTCACCGAACCCGGCGTCTCGGGCGCGGCGTGGCTCGGGATGCCTCCGGGGAACGAAAATTGCCGGAACAATTTCTGCATGCCGCGCGCGTCGGGCGTGATGTCGCGATAGTACTCGCTGTACGTTCCTTCGAGATACGCGTTCGCCACGATGCCTGGGCCACCGTGGCCGGGCCCCGTCACGTTCACGATATCGAGGTCGCGCGCGACGATCGCTCGATTGAGATGCGCGTAGATGAAGTTCAGTCCGGGGGTGGTGCCCCAGTGTCCGAGCAAACGCGGCTTGATGTGTTCGACCGTGAGCGGCGATCGCAAGAGTGGATTGTCGAGCAAATAGATTTGGCCGACCGAAAGATAATTCGCCGCGCGCCAATACGCATCGAGCGTTCGCACTTCTTCCGCGCTTAGGGTCTGCGATGCGCGATCGGCGACGGATGGTGTCATGAGTCACTCCACGTACGTAGCGGTACTTCTTTTCATGACCGTTGCCAGCAAAAGCCCAAGCCACCCTGCTATAATTCAAGGCGATGACTCGGCGCCGTATCTTTCTCCTCTGCTTTGCTTTGCTCGCCGCGGTCACGGCGACGATCTTTCTAGCGATTGCGGTCGATCACGGTGTGTACGCGCCCGGGGCTTACAGCGTTCATAAGGAGCTCTCGCAACACGCGCACGTTTCGAACGTTGAAAAGCAGTTACCGCCGCTCGCGCAACGCTGGCTTTCACCGTTTCGCGTGCTGCGTAAAGCTTATAGCGTCGTCGCATTTGCGATCGTCGGCTTTTTCGTCGCGCCGCTCTTGCGGCGGCCGTACCGTATCCGCAGCGACGCCGCCATCGTCGCAGGCTTCAGCGGCCTAATCGAAATCGCACAAAAGACGGTGGCCGGGTCGACCGAGGGTTACGCTTCGAACGCCTTCGACGTTTTGTGCGGCGCGCTCGGCGGCTTGATCGGGGCGCTCCTATGGAACGCGATCATGCACCGACGGCCTCGCGCCGATGCGGCGCCGTAAAATCTTGCAAGGGACCGATCGGCACGATGCGCGTCGGGTTGATATCGTCGTGCGTGAAATAGTAATGTCGCTTTATCTGCGCGAAGTCGACCGTCTCGCCGATACCGCGATACTGATAGAGATCGCGCACGTATCCCGATAGATTCGGGTAGTCGACGATACGGCGCAAATTGCATTTGAAATGGCCATAATACACGGCGTCGAATCGAATCAGCGTGACGAAGAGGCGAATATCCGTCTCGACCGGCCGCCTGCCGAAGAGATAACGCCGCGTCGCAAGACGCGCATCCAGTTCGTCGAGCGTCGCGAAAATGCGATACGCAGCGCGCTCGTAAACGTCTTGCGAGGTTGCGAAACCGGCTTGATAGACGCCGTCGTTTACGGTTTCGTAAATTTGCTCATTGAGCGCATCGATCTCCGATTGCAGCGCGGACGGGTACAGATCGAGATCGGCCGATGCGAACGCGCCGAACTCACATTCCAACATACGCAAGATGTCGTCGTCGGAATTGCTCACGATACGTTTCTGCTTCGTATCCCAAAGCACGGGCACGGTCACTCTCCCGCTGTAGGAGGGATCGCGGGCGAGATAGGCTTCGCTCAGATACGTAAAGCCGTTGAGCGGATCGTGCGAATAGCCCGGACCATCGTGAAACATCCAGCCGCGTTCGTCACGGACCGGATCGACGACCGTCATACCGATCGTTGCTTCGAGGCCTTGGATTTTGCGCGCGATGATCGTGCGATGCGCCCACGGACACGCGAGCGATACGTAGAGATGGTAGCGCCCGTACTCTGCCGGAAAGCCGGTGGAGCCATCGGCGGATACCCAGTCGCGAAAAGCGTCTTGCTGTCGCACGAAAGCGCCGCCCGGACTCTGTTCGCTTGGAAACTGGGCGCTTACCATCGTGCGATCCTCAATCGGAACGAACCGAGCGCCGCCGCCCCTCGAGGCGACGGCGCTCGCTGTGTAGTCGAGCGTTATTGCCCGGCTTGGCGCAGCGGAACTTCGAGCGTGCTCGCCGTCTGGATCTGCACTTTCGCACCCGTCGCGACGTTGAAATTGGCCTTGGCGTTGTTGCCGTAGGCGTAGCCTGCGGCCGCGCCGCCGGCAAGGCCGACCACGCTGCCGAGCGTTCCACCGAGAATCCGGCCGACGGTTTGGCTGCCGACCGCAGCGCCCGCCGCCGCCCCGAGGCCCTTGCGTGCCGTCGTATTTTCGCTCTTCGCATCCATCTTGAGCACGGAACCGGAGATCGGGGCATTATGGCCGTCGGCGAAGGTGATCGAGTCGAACGCGAGCGTCAAGATCGGCTTGCGGCCTTGGCCCGCCGCCCGAACGCTCGCCACGTGTCCGTGGACCGAGGCGCCTTCGAGATTCGTATTGCCGCTCGGATACGGACCGACGACTTGGAAGGTCACGGCTTGGCCGTCTTTGGCGCTTTTCGTATTCACATCGGCGGAGGTGAGTTGCGTATTGATGGTCGAGCCGGCCGGCACGGTCGTTGACGATTCGGCGTTCGCGCCGCTCGCTGCGAACGCGACGCAGGCGCTCATTAGCACCGTCGCGATGGCCCGGTCGTAACGTAGTTTTGGTAGGTTGAGCATTCTTGTCTCCTCATGGTCGGCTTCGCCGCTAGCGACTTCGACGAAGCTCGTTCCCCAATTACAACGCGCTCGAACCTCGCGAGCGTTCCATCGTGACCAGTTGCGCGATTGCGAGAACGACGAGATTGCACCCGAGGGCGGCGAACCCGATGTTGACGCCGTCGATTCCGGAGATGCCTCGCGCGGCGAAGGTGGCGAGTGCGATCAATCCCGCGGAGATGCCCGCCGCAACGGCCACGGCCGTGGGCCGCGTACGCGCGGAGAACGAGAGAATGACGCCCGGAAAGAACTGCGTCACGCCGTTATAGGAAACGAGTAGTAGCCCGACGAGCGTCGTCTTGGCAAACGCCCAAACGAGGAACGCGAGCGCCGCGACGGCGAGGATGAGCAACCGCGTCGCGCGCGTTTGGCCTTCATCCGTTTTAACCAAACCGTAATCTAAGAGGACGTTCTTTGCGATCACGCTAGCCGCGGCGAGCACCTGCGCGGATGCCGGCACGAGCCCCGCGAGCACGCCCGCGCCCGCGACGAGCCCGAGCACCCACGGCGGATAATAGTGTTGTACGACGAGCATGAACGAGCGGTCGGCGGCCGGCCCTTGCAGACCCGGTATGATGACGAGCGCACTGAAGCCCGCGAAATACACGAGCAACAACATCAACTGATAGAACGGTAAGAGAATCGCGTTACGCCGCAGCACGTCTTCGCTCTGGGCCGAATAGATCGCGGCCATCGATTGCGGAAACATGTAGAAACCGCATGCCGTCAAGAGCACCGTCGTAACGAACCACGTGGTGCCGTTCGGTGCACCCGGCCCCGCGAGAACGAACCAATCCGGTTTGAGTGCGAGCACGCGATCGAGCGCCCCCGCGGGCGAACCGAAGAAACGCACCGGTAGCGCGATGCCCGCGAAGACGACCGCAGCGAGCACGAGCACGTCCTTCACGACGCTCGCGCGCGCCGTGCCGCGCAAGCCGCTCGCATAAACGAAGATCGCGACGAGCGCGAAGGCCACGCCGACCGCTCCGACCGAGCCGACGCTCCCGTAACCCGCAATCTCGAGCAACACCTGCACGCCCGTCAGTTGCAGCGTTGCGTACGGCACGAGAAACGCGAAGCCGACGAGCGCGACGAAACTGCCGAGCGCGCGACTGCGATATTGCGTCGCGAAGAAATCGGGACCCGTGAAGAGGTTGCGTTCGCGCGCGATGCGCCAAATGCGCGGCAGCAAGAAATACGAAAAAACATAGGCGACGGTGCCGTAGCACAAGATGTAGAAGGCGGGCGCGCCCTTTCCGTACGCCCAACCGGCGGCACCGAGGAACGTGAAGCTCGTGTAGATCTCACCGGCGAGCAAGAGCCATAGAAAGAGCGTGGCGAAGGAGCGGCCGCCTAAAACGAATTCCGCGGCGCCCGCGGACTTGCCGCG
>CAXTIY010000167.1:0-7574 GCA_964244215.1 uncultured bacterium | reverse complement strand
GGTTCGAATCCCACTCTCTCCTAGAGATAAGAGATAAGCCGTTTATTTACAAGGCTTGCGGCATTTACACAACTTTACTGATCGCCAGTTTGGTAGTAGCCCACTGCGGAAAGCGGGCCTTTCAAAACCTGAAACTGCGCCTTCTTGCGCACCTCATGCGTCTACAGCGATTTCGCTTGCAAAAGCGGCTGCCTGCCGAGGATGCGTTTCGGCGTCGAACCCAAACGCCGAGCGCACCTCACATTGCAATGATCGTCATTGAGCGCGACGAGCGCGCAAAGCAATCGCGACGATCGGAAGAACCACAATGAGTGCGCGCGCTAAGCGCCGCAACGACGATCTCGCGCCAGGTCAGCGTCGCCGCGGTAGCCGCGACCGGTCAGATTCGTCTCGGCAATCAGATCGGTACGCTGCCCGCGATCGACGTGAGACGGACGTGCGCTAGAGCATAAGCGTAAGATGAACCCAAGTTAGGTAGACGGATGCCCCACGAGTTGCCGGGATTGCGCCCCTACGCTATTTCGTTTTTGCCTACGTCGCCCGGTGAAAGAAAAATCGACCGCTCATCAAATAGGGGATCGGCTGGTCGAGACAGCGCAAAAGGCTTTGCGAGCCTGCACTATGTTTAGGCAACACTTCAGGGAAATGTTATTGAAGCATATCGACGTTGCATGCGCACGCTTTACGATTCTCACGAGCGCGACCTTTGGTGGTTCGCGCAGCGGAGTCTCTAACCGTACGCGTGTCCTTTCAGCATGCCTCTAACGCATGCCGTTGCCGCTGCGCTACCTGCATTTTTCGCATCGCTCGTAGAATTCGTCGAAGCGTTGACTGTCGTGCTCGCCGTCGGCGCCACGCGAGGTCTGCGGTCTGCACTCTACGGCAGCGTGGCAGCGGTCGCAACGCTGGCGCTCGTAACAGCGATTTTCGGTCCGTCGCTCGGCCGGGTACCGATCGGCGCTTTGCAACTCGTCGTCGGCGTTTTACTCATTTTCTTCGGCATGCGTTGGCTACGCAAAGCGATCTTGCGCTACGCGGGCGTAATCGCCTTGCACGACGAGATGGCGATTTACGCCAAGCAAACGCGCGCGCTCGGCAGTACCGGCAGCGTGAAGCGGCACATCGATCGAGTCGGCTTCGCCGTCGCGTATAAAGCGGTCGCGCTCGAAGGCTTGGAGGTCGTGTTTATCGTTATTGCGGTCGGGGCGACGGGAGCGGCACTTTTTCCGGCAATCGTAGGCGCGACGCTAGCGGGCATCGTCGTCATCGTGGCAGGCGCGCTGCTCGCGACGCCGCTCGCGCGAGTGCCCGAGAATGCGCTGAAGCTCTGCGTCGGTATTATGCTATCGGCGTTCGGCACGTTTTGGGCAGGCGAGGGCGCGGGCGTTTCGTGGCCAGCCGAAGATGTATCGCTGCCGATCTTAATTGCTGGATTCGCTGCTGCCGCCGGTATTGCTTACATCACCGCTCGGCGAGGCGGGCTCGCGTAGACAGTGAAGGTACTGATTAAGGAATTAGCGGGACTCTTCGTCGAAGATCGCTATTTCGCGGCCGCGATCGCGCTCTGGCTCACAGCGACTCTCGCGACGCTTGCCGTGCGCGTCGTCCCGAGTCGCGCGGGCGGCATAGTGCTCTTCGGCGGCCTCGCGCTAATCTTGATCGTGAGCGTCGCCCGCGCGGCGCGCCGGGGACGTTTGTAGGGCCGCAGCACGCGCGGGAGCGACCCGAAATAAAGCTGTCGTGTGCCTGACGCGCCTCGAAGTGCGGGATGTGCGTCGGCGATGACGAGCTACGCCGCGCGATCTGCGGCACATCAGTTGGGGAGGATAGTATTATTTCGCTGAGCCCGCAGCGTGAGACAAGTCACGATCAACAAAGATAGGACCGAAAGAAGCCGATTCTCGATCCGGTCGGCGCTAAAATGGAACGAAGCCGCCGCAAGATCCATCAGCCATCCGAGAGCAAGTCCGAACGTGGCGAGCAGAGTCACCTGAATCGTTAGATACGGCGTCCCTTTCAGCCCAGCGAACACGACCGGTGCTTCGTACGCTAGTCCTACTACGGTCGTTGCCGGTGTGATCCAGTCTCCTACGAAGATCAGGACAACCAGTGCAACCGCGGACAAGCTCACCCAAACCGGGCAGCTTTGCGCATTTCCTGTTTTGAGCGAACGGTTCTTGATGGTCACATCCATGTCGATCATATCGGCAACCCACAACGTTTCGATAGCAATACAGCGGTGCGAACGAGCTGGCATTGGCATACGAACGGTCATAGTGCGTTAGGTCACAGATAGCGCATCTTGCCGACGAACTCTTAGAGTGGCACGATTAAAGATAGCTCTTTTGCAGCGGAATTCGCAAAAGATGTTGGGCCAAGAACCCTATGCTTAGCACGTCGAGATAATAAACGTTCGACCCCGAACCGAATACGATGACATGGATCTGCGGTGCGCTTGGGCTTGTTTTAAGGACGATCGCGGGCAAGGGCTTGTGGAGTACGCGTTAGTGATTGCGGTGGTCGCGATCGTCGCGCTCGCTACGCTGCGAGTCCTCGGGCACCGGTAAACAATGCTCTGAGCTCCGCATCGAACGGGTTTTCCTAGCGCTTACTCCTTTAACGCGAGTAGCTAATCGTTCGCCACTCTTAAAAACAACGCTGGCGACTGCATTATGGGGCGTAGATTGCGCGCAATCAGTGAAGAAAGGAGCGTCGATAATGAAGACACTTTGTTTAGCGATCTCTTTTCCGCTACCGCCAGTATATGTTGAGCGCCCGCGTGCCTAGTGCGACACGCTGACCGCATGCCGCGACGCAAAATACGCGGGCGATCAGCGGAAGCGTCGATAAAGACTTCGCCGCTGGAGATTTAGGCTTCGAAGGCGCAAGTCATTATGGCTAGCGTAGAAATGACTTGCGGCGAGACCGCATCCGAAAAGCGGAGCGCGGCAAAGCTACTTAAGGAGTCGTAGCACCGGCTTCGGTTACCCGAATAGGGCTTGCGTCCCGAGCTTCGCTCTTGAATGCGGCTCGTCTGCGCAAACGAGCCTATTTCGTAGTCGCAGCCGGCCGAAACGCTAACAACCGGTGCAGGTTCGGCCGACGAGATCTGTTGGATGCTCGGCCGTCTGGCGGCTGTGGAAAGGACGTCACATGGCCGCTTCACAACCGCTTTCCTGGTTCGCAAAAGCGTTCGGGCGTGCCGTGAGAGACGACTCTGGACAAGGTATCGTCGAGTACGCGATCATTCTCGCCTTCGTCGCGACCGTCGCGATCGTTACGCTTCGCGTTTTCGGTCAGCGTACCAACAACATGCTGAGTCCCGCGCAGAACGGCTTCTCGTAGCTTCGAGAGGGCGTCGGAAAATAAGCTTGCCGGTTGCCGTGCTATGCGATCCGAGCCGGCTTAAATGAAGCGCGCGATGTCATGGACATCGAGCCGCGGAGAACGCGGGGACGTTCGCTTCCCGTCGTCATACCCGAGGTTAATCAGATAGAGCGATGTGTAGCGGCCATCGGGGAAGAACGTTTCGTCGACGGCTTGTTTATCGAAGCCGCCCATCGGTCCGCAGTCGAGCCCGAGGGCGCGCGCGGCGATCATGAAGTAGCCCATCTGCAGCAAGGCATTGTCACGGGCGAAGGCTCGCACGAAGTCGACGTTGTCGGCTCCGCGAAACTTGTCGCCGAGCGTCGGTCGCGAAGGCGCCGTTTCCGAAAAGCGCTCGTAAAAATAAAGATCGGCGGCGACGATAGCGGTTACGGGTGCCTGCATCGTCTTCTCGCGATTGCCGGCGCTCAGGGCCGGCTCCAGCCGCTCTTTCGCCTCGGCCGATTCGACGAACACGTAGCGAACCGGCAACGAGTTGGAACTCGTGGGCCCAAGTCCGGCGAGTGCGACGGCGCGTTCTAGAAGAGCCCGGGACGGGGAGCCGGTCGAGAAACCGTTCGCAGAACGAGCTTCTCGGAAGATCGTACCGAGCGCTCGATCGTCGAGGGCGCGCGCGGCCCGTAGCGCGACGTCATTGCTCGCCTGAACTGAATCGTTGCTCATGGCTCTTCTCTCTTCGGACCGGCAATCGCCGGAGCCCACTAGCCGAGTAGCGCGTCCACCTTAAGAACGAGCGAGCGGTTGCCGAAAAGAAGGTATAATGTGGTCACAACTTTTTATCGGCCACGACTCCGGAGGAGATTCATGAGCACAGGAACCCTCGAAATTGGATTCGCGTTACCAGAGACAGGCGCAACGGTATTAGAAGTCACACAACAAGACATCACCGGCGGCAATCGAGCTCGCTTAACGAGCTGTCCCGTAGCGACGGCGTTAAAACGCATTACCGGAAAAGACGCGATCGTCTATTCATCGGGCGTCCGAGTCTGCGACGAGTCCGGTGTTACGAGATACCGCACGAGCAGCGATCTAGACCAGATGATCCAAGCCTACGATAAGGGCGCCGATTTCCAACCTGGATTTTACACCCTAACGCTCTACAAATAGCAGCCGGGCGAAGCGCGATTCCCGAAGCTTAGCTTTTCGTCTCCGCGGCAGCGTGCTTGCGCGAAAACTCACTGCTGCCGCCGGGATTGGGCCCGGTGCCGTTTCCGTAATCGAATAACGCCTTCGTGTAGATCTTGTTTTGCTGCGCCTTGGTTAATTCGGACCAGGGCAGGTCGAGACGAGGCTTGGGCGGGGCGATTTTTCGTTTTGCGGCCATGCTCCATCGTGCGTCGAGCATCGCGCGGATTCCTTACGCTAGGGCGTTCCACGGCCGTCGCACGCGAAACGAGGGCGGCGCTCGCGCGTCGCCCTCGTAGTCCGAACCGGAAGCAGCCTCCTTAGGACGGGTAGCTGGTCGGCAGGTCCTTGAACTGCTTCGTGATGTCGAAGGTGCCCAGGCCCGTGGTGTAGTCGTAGCCTGGCAGCGTCGGAAGGCCGTTCGTGCCGAAGACGACGTCGTGGAAGCCGCCGATGAACTGGGTGAGCACACCGACGGCCGGTACCGGTGGCGTGTATATGCCTGCGGCGCCGAGCGTCGTGAATTTCTTGTATTCTTGATAGAACAGGGGCGAAGCGAAACCGAGCTTATTGGCGTGATAGGTTTCCAAGCGAGCCCACACGCCGAGCGAAAGCGGCGAAGCGAGACTGGTTCCGCCCACTTCTTCGGCGTCGCCGTTGACGATGACGCTCGCGCCCGTGTTCGGATCCGCGTCCATCGCGACGTCCGGAACGGCTTTGAACGTCTCGACGCCCGGCACGCCCGCCGGCGGACTATCGATCGCGGGGACGACGCCTTGCTGCCAGAACGGGGAGGGCTCTTCCGTACTGCTGCCTCCACCCGTGCCGATCCAAGCGATCTCGGCGTTATAGCTGCCGTTCGCATTCGTCACGAGCGTCGTTCCGCCGACACTCACCACGTACGGCGACGTTCCCGGATAGCTTTGGAACGGGAGACCGGTTCCCGGCACGCCCGTCGCAGCGACGACGGGGCAGGTGGTGCCGTTATCACCTGCCGATGAAAAGATGGTCTGCCCTTGCACGGCGGCCTGCGCGAAGATCGTATCGTCGAGCGTTAGAGCACCGTCGAGTTCGGGGAAAATCTCGCACTCGCCGAACGACGCGCTACCGGCGGTCGCTTTATCGTCGGTTTTGAAGCGATCGAATTCGACCGACGTATCGGAATCGGTAAGCGACGTCGCCACGTACAGATAAATCGATTTGACGTTGCCCGCGATGCCGCTGCTCGTTTGCGTATCGAGATCCCATTCATCTTGACCGGCTACGTCCGGCGACGGGATACCCGCATAGACGACGTTCACTTTAACGTGCGGCAACGGCGGCACGTTCGCGTTCTCGGCCGTAACCAAATCCGTTAGAACGTTCTGAATATGGCCTTCTGCGAAGATCGCGATGTTCGTGCTCTTCCCGGTATAGCCCCAGATGTTCGTGTTGCCGCCGTCTTGCGGCGTATCGTAGGCGAGTTGGAAACCGGTGGCCGAGAACTCGTTGAGCACGCAGCCGACGTTCGGAACGGGCGTGCACGGCGACGTCGTCGCGCTCGGAGCGGGGCGCCCGATCGCGACCCGCCCTTGCTGCGAGCTACGATTGCGATAGCGCATATTGCGGTGCATCGGAAAATTGTTGAGGCCTTCGATCGCCGTTACGATGCTGCCGAGCGCCACCGGTACTTGGGCTGCTTTCACGTTCGCATAAATATGTTTTCCGCCGACGGAAAGCACGTCGAGTTTCGTATTGAAGGCTTTGCTCGCGATCGCCGCCGTGCCGTCGGCGGTAACGATCATATTATCCGGCGTTACGGCGACGTTCTTGAAGCCCGCCGACGTTAGAAAATTTGCAACCGTTTGCACGGATGTGCCGGTGGGACCGAACATCGATGCGGTCTGCGCGGGCGTTAGATAGTGCTGATACAGGGAATCGCCGGGCGTAATCTGACGCCGCAGTAAGCCGTTGATGGCCGTCTTGTTGCGCATCGTGAGACCGACGGCGAGATGCAACGCGGTCGAAGCCGAGAGCGTGCCGAGATCGGTCGTCCCTTTGTAAATCGGGAACGCTTGCGTTTTCGTGTTCACGAATCCGGCCATGGGAATCGACTGTTGCGGCGCGCGGCCGAGGCCCGCGGCGCCGGCGGGTGGGGCCGCAGCGGCGATGGCTGCGAGAGTGACGACACCGGCAAGAAAGCGCAATGCATGCTCCGATCGAATTGAGTAACGTACGCACACTCTATCGGCCGCCTGTAACAGTTCGCGAAAAGATCGTATACTGGCCGATGGACCGAGCGGGTGGCCCGAGGTCGGGCGCTCGACCTAGCGAACGCTGGTTTCAATGTTCGTCCACCATTTAAGGGTGCGGCCGCCGCATCTACAGTCGGCGTGGATCGAGCGTCCGCTCGCGAGGCGAGTCGCAGAGCACACCGGCGTCGTGTCGGTCGTCGCGGGGCCCGGTTACGGGAAGACGGTGCTCGCGGCGCAGGTTTATGCGGCCTGTCGCGGACCGAAATTCTGGTACGGCTTCGATGCGGCGGATTGCGACCTCGCCGTTTTCGCAACGCACTTTGAGACGGTTCTGCGCTCGCTCGGACGTTCGCCACAGCTCGAAGGCGAGAACTGGCGACTCGGCTCGACGAAAGAAATCGCGAGCATCTTCGCGGGCGCCTTTGCCGAACTCGAAGCGCTGCCGCTACTCGTGTTCGACGACGTGCATCTCATCGACCAGAGCCGCTCTTTAGAAGTCTTGAGCGACTTCGTCGCTCGCCTAACGCATGCGGGCGCGACCATCGTGTTGTGCGCTCGTTCGATGCCGCTCGCCTTACATGCGTATGCCGCAGCCGGCCGCCTCATGCAAACGTGCGCGACGGATCTCGCTTTTGATGCGGCGGAGTCGCGCCGTTATTTGCAACGTACGATGCGCGACCCATGCGACGAGCGCACGGCGGACGACTTGATTCGGCTGGCGGAAGGCTGGCCTGCGGGCCTCGCGCTCGCCCGTTCGACCGGGGTCTCTTTCGACCGGAACGCACCGCTCGGCGCGCGCGCCAGTGGCGAAGAAGCGCGCCAATTATT
>CAXTIY010000166.1:0-7620 GCA_964244215.1 uncultured bacterium | reverse complement strand
CGCTCTCCCCGTCGGCTTGCAATTCACCGAGAACGACGGCCGGAATCGCATCGCTGATCGCGACGAT
This sequence comes from uncultured bacterium, assembly GCA_964244215.1. Taxonomy (GTDB): domain Bacteria; phylum Vulcanimicrobiota; class Vulcanimicrobiia; order Vulcanimicrobiales; family Vulcanimicrobiaceae; genus CAXTIY01. Next base: position 7,553 of record CAXTIY010000166.1, on the reverse strand, counting down.
GATCGGTGTGATATCGTCGAGATGACGCTTCGCGAGCGCAGCCGAGGCCTGATCGCCGAGCCCCATAGCTGTGGAATGGAACATCGTGTAGCTGACGGACTCGAGCGCCAAAGCCGTGGAGTCATCGCGGAGGCGCTTAGAAACCTTCGTTTTGCGCGCCGTATTGACAGCCGCGGCACCGCCACCGAGAAGCTGCGACCAGGTAGACTTGATACCGCTCGCCGGATGTCCACCGACGGCTTTCAGCTGCGCTTCGAGCGCTGTGATGTGACTGTCGGTGATCGCTTTAATCTGAGCGAAAATTTTGGAAGCTTCGGGATACTCTTGATGAGCATCCGAATTGACCTGCGACTCGACGGGCGCCGACGTGTGTTGTTCGAGCGCGAGTAAGTCGCTAAGGTACGTGGCGATCGTGTGCTTCTCGTCGCCTTGATTGGCGGAGTCTAAATTCGTCTGCGTGCTCATGCGGGTGTCTTTCCCGCTTTTTAGAGATCTACGCAAGCCCTACATTAAAAAACCGTTGACGGAACTCGAAGCGCTATAGGATATCGGCCTGGCTTACAAGACGATCGCTCGAGGAGAACCCGCGGGCTAGTTTGGGTAGAACGCAAGCATGATCGACCCAACGAAAACCATCAACTCGGGCGCTGCGCCTCAGGGTGAAAGCGGGCAATTGCACCTCGCCTCGGGAGAAGTGCTCGCTCTACGGATGTGGCGCGACGAAGAGCCGGCTATGGCGAAGACGGCGACCACCCGCCCGTACGAAACGGTCGGCTACGTGCTGAGTGGCCGCGCGGAGTTGCACCTCGGGGATACGGTCGTCGTGTCGCTCGAACCGGGCGATTCATGGGTCGTTCCGAGCGGTGTGTCGCACACGTATCGCATTCTGGAAACGTTCACTGCGCTCGAAGCGACGTCGCCGCCGGCCCCATAACGGTCACTCGCTTCGCCGGGCCCTAGATGAGGCGAGGCGAAGTGTCTCCCCATGTTCGTTCTCTTTCTAGCGACGGCACTCGAGGCGCCCCCGATCGCGCGCTCGACTCCGTCGCCGCAGCGTATTCTCGGCCTTATTCGAGCGAAGTTTCGTTCGCATCGCCCGCCGCCGCCTTATATCGTCTACACGATCGAGCGCAAGCAAAATACGTCTCAGGGGTATCCCGATTACGCAGACAGCTACACCGATAAAGTTTGGTGCCGCACCGTCGATCGGGCTTCGTTGCAGCGCCGCGTGTACCGCAGCATCAATCGCGGCGAACTAACCTTCAACCGGCCGGCCTTCAACGAAGACCGCGATCCGGGACCGCCGACGGCGGATATTTTCGAACCGGCGCCGCTGCACTCGCGACCGGTCACGTTCGTCCCGACGCCCGAGCCCGTCGGCACGGCACTTCCAGTGATCGGTACCGTCGCCGCAGTCGGCGAATTCGACTATCGCATCGATTCGATCGAGATAACGGGCGACACGATCCATCTCAAAATCTTGCCGACGCGAGACCCCGACCGTAACCGACTGCGAGAACTTTTCGCGGACAAGACGACGTACGAGCTTAAAGAGTTCATCGCGACGGACAAGTTGTTCATCGACGGAACGCACGACGTGTACGGCGTCTCTTTCGATGTGAAGCTCGGCATGCTCCAGGGCATGCCCGTGGTCACCGATATCCACGGTACGGTCGGCGACGGTTACTCGGGCGACGGCACGGTCGTCGATTACCGATTCCGCAACATCGCGTTTCCCCCGACGCTGCCGCCCTGGTATTTCAGCGCCCAATACGCCGGCCATTCGGACGACGCGCCCATCTAGAGAATGCTTAGCGGGATGCCGGCTGAAGCATTCGGGATAAACCGTTACCAACAACTTACGCTAGGAGCTTCATGTGACCGATCAAGAACTCAAACCCTACGTCGGCAAGCCCGTACGCTTGACGCTTGCGGACGGCCGCCTACTTGCCGGAACGCTGCACATGGACGAGGGCCACGGACACGGCCACGTCCATTACGCGATCGTCAGCGATCCGATTCAAGCCGGCGGTGAGAAGGTCCAAGAAGTACTCCACGGGGCCGACCTCGTGACGCAAGTGGAGGACGCCTCGGGCGATCCCGCGGCGGTCGAGTAGCTCGCTTAGGTCCGACGCAAAGTCGCTCCGAGCGACCGTAGACGATCCGCGAGCTCCGCTTCGGAATGATCGTCGAGGAAAATCATCAACGACTGTTCGACGATCGACGAAGCACTGAGCTCTTGGTGGAATCCAAGGCTCTGTACGCGCCGCACGAGGTCGCGGGGAAGATTAACGCTAATCGTCTGCAGTAACGGGTCTTTCGACATAGGACTCCTCATGGAAAGCGGCTTTTGCGCCGGTGCCGGCGTTTCCAGACACCGACTCGAAAGCCGTAGGAGTCCAGTCTATTATAATGCCAAAGAATTAGCGAGCAACACTAACGATTTTGCATTAGTTAGTGCTTACTACGAGCGACGTGCCTCGCCGGCGCGATAGCGATAAACGATACGCCCTTTCGTCAGGTCGTATGGCGACATCTCGAGGTCGACGCGGTCACCGGGCAGCATCTTGTTCCGATGGCGCCGCAGACGCCCTGCGATATGGGCCAAAATCGTTTGCCCGTTTTCGAGCTCGACGGCGAACGTCGTGCTCGGGAAAACCTGCTTGATCGTTCCGAAGAGCTCGAGCGGAGCTTCCTTCGAGGGCTCTTCGGCGGGCCGGGAGCGCGTGGCGGAATACGAGCCGCGGGATGCTATGGTCGCACCGTGTTCCAAATTGTCATACCGGCAGTATACCCCGCCTGAGGCCTTCCTGGAAAGGCCCGCCCCGCGGAGCCTGTAGCTAGTCGCCTTGGGGTAGTTCCTCTACGTCATCATCGTTCACGTCGAGGACGATCGGCGGATTGAGCATGTCCGTGAGGTCTCCGAACATCGTTACGGCGTCCCGGTATTCGTCGTAGCCCGCTTCGTCTACGCCGAACCATGCGATCGTGGCGTCGTCCTTCTCCGAGGTCGGAACGATGAGGTCGATCTCCACGCCGCCACCCGCGGGCGGCGGTGGCTCTTCGGGCGGCATAAACACGTATTGCAGCAGGTTGAGGCCGATAAAGACGTTGAGCACGTCGGCGACTCGCGTAAGCAGCTGCGGTCGAGCGCTCGTATCGCCCGCTTCCGCGGCTAGCAGCAGCTCCTGCAGTTCCGGTGCGATCGCGGAGAACCCCGGCAACTCCGCGAGACCCTCGTCGTGCCCATTAGACATCATATGGCGGCGCGATTCTTCGTTTGGCTGGAGACCCCCGCGGGAAACCGGAGCGGCATGACGACACAAACCATGACGCGCTGCGAGCACCTCGCATGCCTGTGCGAGCTACCCGTTTCGGAAGCGACCTGTTCGCCCTATTGCGGTTCTCCGGCAGGCAAAGATCCGCAAAACATCCTGTGCGAATGCGGGCATTCGAGTTGCGCCGAACAGATCGAACGGCAGCTCCATGGAGAAGCCGCTCACGAGAGCACGTAACCGAGAGGTCTACGCCTTGAGCAGCTTCGGAAACTTGGAGCGCAAGGCAGAAACCTTAGGAGCATCGATCGCCACGATATACGGATAGTTCGGATTCTTATCGGCGAAGTGCTGGTGATACGCTTCGGCCGGATAGAACGCTCGCAACGGCACGACTTGCGTCACGATCGGATTCGAGTAGGCTTTCGAACGCGTCAGCGCGGCGATCTTGGCAGTAGCCGCACGATGTTGCGCTTCGTTCGCGTAAAAAATCGACGAACGATATTGCGTTCCGTCATCGGGCCCCTGCCGGTCGCGCTCGGTCGGATCGTGCGCTACGCGGAAATAGACTTCGAGCAGGGTGTCATACGAAATAGTCGCCGGGTCGTACGTGATTTTAATCGACTCGGCGTGACCCGTCGTGCCACCGCTTACCGTCTCATAGTTCGCCGTTGCAGCGAGGCCGCCCGAATAGCCGACTTCGACCGTCGAAACGCCTTGCAGCTTCTCAAAGACGTCTTCCATGCCCCAAAAGCAACCGCCGGCTAGGACCGCAGTTTGCCACGCGACGTTACCGCCGGGCTTCGATGCGAAGGCGGAACTCGCCGTTATGCCGAGCGTCAGGGCGGTTACGGCTGCGAGGGCCGTCAAACGACGCGTTGCGCAAGCGATATCGGATCGGAGATTCATGCTGGTTTCCTTCGCGGTCGTGAAACGACTTTCCAGTCGGTTTACATCCATATGACGGTTCGCGAGCCGCTCCGGATGCATGCAAGACCCCGCTCCTGTGTAGTGCAAAGCAGCGGGCGTTGATGCTCTCACCGCTTCGTAATCTGCGGGCTCGGCTCGCCCGGACGGCGCTGACGGTCGCGGGCATCGCGATCGGCATCCTCGCACTCGTCGTCGTCGGGTCGCTCGCCGAACGTCTGCAAACGATCGTCGGCCGGTCGACGGCGCTCAACTCGAACGTTATCTTCGCATTCGGTACCGGACGCGAGTTATACGGTACGGGCGCGGCCGCACGGATGCAACGCAACATCGCGCGCGTGAAGCAGCTTCCGGGCGTACGCGGAATCGTACCCGAAGTCGTGGTGCCGTACAACACGGGCTTCGCTCAAAGCAACCGCTTCGGCCCGCCATCGCTCGTCTTCGGGTTTCCCTACGCGGCGCGGGCGCTCGCGGCGAGCGCTCTCTCGATCGGTGCCGGACGTGACTTTGCGCAGAGCGAACGGCGGGTCGCGCTCGTCGGCACGGATTTCGCAAGCGGCGCGGGCGTGCGCATCGGCGACACGATCGCGTTGTACGGTAATTCGTTTCGTGTCGTCGGTTCGCTCGAAAAATCGTTCACGATCTTCGACGCGGCGATCGTCATACCGTTGCCGGACGCCCAAGCTTTGCTCGCGCAGTTGGTTCCGCCGAACTCCGCGTTCGGACCGGCGCCGCCCGCTTCGGCACTGATGATCGTAACGCAATCACAGGCGGATACGGGATTACTCGCGCGCCGCATCTCGCTTTTCACGGGGCTACAGGCGCGCGATCCGGCAGAAGTCGCAGCGGGCGTTCGCTCGACGACGCAAATCTTCGATGCGATCATTTTCGGTAGCGCCCTCGTGGCGCTCGTGGTCGGGGCGTTTTCGATCGTGAATACGATGACGATCGCGGTGAGCGAACGTACGCGCGAAATCGGTATTCGCAAAGCGATCGGTGCACGCGACGGCGACATCTTGCGGGAATTCATCAGCGAAGCCGCGGCTCTCGGCGCGCTCGGCGGATGCTCGGGCCTCGCGCTCGCATGTATCATCGTAACGTATGTAAACGCGCACAACGCAGCGTCGGGCAATCTCGAATTGTTCGCCGTTACCCCGCGGCTCGCGTTCGGTTCGCTCGCGTTCGCCGTGCTGCTCAGCGTCGTTGCGGGTCTGCTGCCCGCCATTCGAGCAGCTCGGCTCGATCCGACGGACGCATTGCGGCGGGTCGCATGAGCGTACCCGAGCCGCTCATCGCCGTGCGGGATCTCGTCAAGGTACACGCCGCAGGCACGCCGGCTGAAGTTCGCGCGCTTGCGGGTATTAGCTTCGAGATCGAACGCGGCGGATATGTGGCGATCGTCGGCGAGAGCGGGAGCGGCAAGACGACGCTCATGCACGTCCTCGGTGCGCTCGATGGCGCGACGAGCGGCGGCGTAACGATCGCCGGGCGCGATCTCGCGCGCGCGTCACGCCGCGAATTGCAAGCCATTCGTGCGACCGAGATCGGCTTCGTGTTTCAAGGCTTCAACCTCGTGCCGACGCTCGACGCGCGGGAAAACGTCGAGCTTGCGGCACGCTACGCGCGGCGAGACCCGCGCGAAGCGCGGCGCGATGCGGAGATGCTCCTGCGGGAAGTCGGCCTCGGCGAGCGCTTTGCACACCGGCCGCAGCAGCTATCCGGCGGCCAACAACAACGCGTTGCGATCGCTCGTGCGCTCATCAACGCTCCCTCGTTGCTGCTCGCAGACGAACCGACGGGCGAACTCGATACGAAGACGGCGAGCGCCGTGTTGGAATTGCTCGAACGTTTCAATCGCGAGCGCGCTCAAACGGTCGTGCTCGTAACGCATAATCCGGCGGTTTGGTCGCGTTGCCGCACCGTCATCACGCTTAGCGACGGCCGAATAACGACGATCGAGCGGCGTTCGTGACCCATGCGCTCACGCTGGCTCTCGCGCTGCGTTCCGGGCTGCCCGGAGCCGTTCGCGTAACGGTCGCGGGCGATAGCCTGGCGCTCGGAATAGGCGCGAGCGATTCATCGCGCGGCTTCGCGTTCGTGCTCTATCGGCGCATCGCCGCGCTACGCTCGGGCAGCGAGATTACGAACCTCGCAATCGGCGGCACGACCGTGCGCGATGTGCGACGCCTCGAGATCCCGCGACTCGCTGCGACGACGCCGCAACTCGTTTTGCTCGAAGCGGGCGCGAACGACGCGGTGCAGCATCGCGCTCCCGCCGCCTTCGCGCGCGACCTCTCCGAACTCATGCGAGCCGTACGGCGAGCGGCGCCCGCCGCACGGCTCGTAATCTTCACGGTGCCCGACGTATCGGTGAGCCCGATCTTCGAAGCGGCATCGAAACCGGGCCTCCATCGTCTCGTCGTCGCGTACAACGCGACGGTTCGTGCCGAGGCACGTCTCGCGCACGCATCCGTCGTCGACATGTACCGGTTCTCGGAGCAAGCGCGAAGCGATAGCGGCAAATATTTTAGTGCGGATCAGTTTCATCCATCGGATGACGGACACGCGAAGATCGCAACCGATGCGTGGCCGGTTATTCTCGAAGCGCTGCAGCCGTAAAAGTGATCTTCGTTACAGCACCGCGGTTTTACTAAAGTCTTAAGGATTAGCAGCCGTACGAACGTAGGCCCGCGTAAGCGGCGGCACGAGCGACTCTTCGGAACGTCTGCGCCGCTCGCGCGAGCAAGCTGCACACTGAAAAGGATATTAAATTAATGCGAATCGTCGCCGCACTGCTGTTTTCACTCGCCACGTTCACGAACGTTCTTCCCGCGGCCGCGCACGGCACGGGTGTTAACCGCATTCCCCCTCCGCCGATCGGTTGCTTTCCGTGGTCGGGTTGCCGCAAGTAAACTATAGCGCCCAGTAAGCGGGCGACGCGTCGTACGCCCGAGTCTGCGGACTCGGGCGTCGCGCGGAGCTCGCACCGGCTCCGTTACCCTAGCCAGTGCGGATTCTGCACGGTGCTGTCGAAAAATCCCGTGCTCTTGTAGAGTTCGTTCTTGCCGCCCGGCGCGAAGGTCTTGGATGCGGCGAGCATCTGCACGATTTTGTCGTCGCTCAGCGGTTCGAAGCTTGTTGCCGCGGCGATCGCTTGATCGAGGATCTCCGGCTTATCGATGCCGGTTACGACGACGCTCGTCGGAAGATGCATGCCGTAATGCAGCATGTCGATCGGCGCCACGGCTCCGGTGTCCAGGATAAAGTGGTCGCCGAACGTTTTCATCGCGATGATGCCCATATCGCGCTCGAGCGCGACGGGCAGCACCTTCTTCTCGAAACTCTGGTAGT
>CAXTIY010000165.1:0-7640 GCA_964244215.1 uncultured bacterium | reverse complement strand
CGCCTTCGGCGATCGACATGATGTGCCGAATACGTGCCACGAGATCGATCCCGGGCGCCTGTACGATCGCCTTTGCGAGCACTTCGGAATCCGAGGTCGCCTGCAGCACCGTTTTCGCGTCGAGCAGCGTTCGCAGATCTTCGGTATTGGTCAAATTGCCGTTGTGCGCGAGCGTGACGTCGCCGAACGCCGCGTGCTCGAGCAACGGTTGCGCGTTGACGACGGCGGAGGAACCGGTCGTCGAGTAACGCGTGTGGCCGACGGCGATGTAACCGGTCAGCTTGCTGAGCACCTCCTCATCGAAGATGCTCGAGATGAGACCCATTTCGCGATGGCACGCGATCGTCGCACCGTCGGAAACGGCGATCCCGGCCGACTCCTGACCGCGATGCTGCAGCGCATATAATCCGAAATAAGCGTGCCGCGCGACGGGATTTCCAGGGGCATAAATACCGACGACTCCGCACGCTTCATGCATGGAGTCGCCGGCCGGTTGCGGAGCCTCGGCGTCGTAGGATCGCGCCATGACCGCTAGATTTCGCTTCCGAAATCAGGCATCAATCAACGATCACGACTGCGGCCGCCGAAGATCGAGAGCAGTGCGAGAAAGATGTTGATCGCATCGAGATAGATCGACGTGGCGAGTTCGATTGCGGTCGCCCCGCCGCCGCCCGCACGAATTCGCGAAAAGTCGACGAGCACGAGTAGCGTGAAGATTGCGAGCGTCAGCCACGCGTACACTTCGGGATGCAGAAAATGCGTGAAGGCCGAGATGATTCCGACGATCACGAGTGCGAGCAACGCACCCGTCGCAATTCCGGAGAAACGGCGGAAATCGATGCTCGTCATGTAAGCGATCGCGCCGAGCACGAGCATACCGGCACCGGTCGTTGCGGCCGCGTTGACCACGACGGCGGATCCATCGACGCGCACGTAATGTGCGATCGTCGGCCCGATTCCGATACCTTCGCAAGCCGTAAACGCGTAATACATCAACATCGAGAGGGCGGGATTACGGCGCGTCGCCGAGATCGCCATCAGGAAGCCGAATCCGATCAACATCGCAACGAGCGCGGCGCCCGGCGGAAAGCCGAGCGTGAGATAACTCGTTACGGCGGTAATGAGAAAGCCGCCACCCGTTATGCCGAGAACCTGACCGAGAAGGGGTGCCGTGCCGGCGGTGGCGGTCGCTCCGTAGCGCGGTTGTTGTTGCTGATACATGCGTTCCTCACTACCCACCGCGCCTCGGCGAAGTTTCGGAGCTAATCCAAGCCTAAGCCGCTAGAGTGACCCGCTAGCCCTTCGCCGCGTCGATCAGATCGCCCACCGACGTAGAAACGCTCTTCGCACTAATTCGAGCCTTGCCACTCTCTTGCCAATTCCGTTCGAAGTCGGTAATCGTGTCGTTCGCAACCTTCATCTCGACGCGCAAGTTGCCGTCTTTGCCGAGGATGTCGGCCGCTTGACTCCACGCCAGAGCGATCTCGCGTGCCGGGGCTTGAAGATCGGCCTTCGTCGCATACTTGCCGGCGGAAATCGCCGTCGCGTCGCTCTTGATCGTTTGCAGCGCTGCGAGAGCCGTCGCATGCGTGCCTGAGGCAGCCATGACCGGAGACCCCGCGAGCGCCGCGCCTAAGGTCAGAAGACTAAACATTTTGATGTTTCGCATGCTCGCTTCGTAACCGAAGCCTGGCGGCCCAAAACTCGACGTTTGGCCAACAACCGCTACGGCGTGCGTTCGATAATTTGCGCAGCTGCGATGTCGCTGCGGAAGCTCAGGGCGACGCCTGCTCCCATGCGACGCGCGAGTTCGTCGACTGCGGCATAGGCGTTGCTGCGCGCGGCTGCGACGTCGGAACCGAGCGCGGTCACCGTCAGCACGCGGCCGCCCGCCGCGTCGACCGCGCCTTCACGCAGCGTCGACGCGCCCCAAAAGGCGGCACGCTCGCCCGGCAGCGCGACGTCTGCACTCAAGCGTCGCAGCGGCGTGCTCGCGCGCGGATAGTCGGCGCTCGCGAGGACGACGCCGACGCACGCCGCTTGTTCGAGCGTTGCTGCTTCGGGTTCGAGCGCACCGCGCGCCGCGCTCGCGAGCAGCCGCGCGAAATCGCCGCCGACGCGCGGCATCAACACTTGCGTCTCCGGGTCGCCGAAACGTACGTTGAATTCGATCGTGCGCGGGCCGTTCGCCGTCCACATAAGGCCGCAATAAAGAACGCCGATATAGCGTTCGCGTTCGGCGGCCAGCCCTCGTAAAACGGGTTCGAGCACGCGCTCCTGGACCGTCGTAAGAAAATCTTCCGGAAAGCCTTGCGGCGGCGAATACGCACCCATGCCGCCGGTATTGGGGCCGGTATCGCCGTCGCCCGCGCGTTTGTAATCGCAGGCGGCGCCGAACGTAGCGAACCGCTTGCCGTCGCCGACGGCGAACACGCTCACTTCGCGACCTTCGAGCTTCTCCTCGAGTAGGACGTCGCTGCCGCCGCCCGGGATGCCGCCCTCGCCGTACCAGTCGCGCAAGACCGCGAGCGCACTTGCTGCATCCGGTGCGACGACCACGCCCTTCCCGGCCGCCAGGCCGTCGGCTTTCACGACGCAGCCGCCGCGCCAATCGGAGAGCACCTTCTGCGCCGTCGCGAGCGAATGCACGACGCGCGAACGCGCCGTCGGAATACCGTAGCGCTCCATAAAACGCTTCGAATAGACCTTGCTCGACTCGAGCCGCCCGACCGCTCGGTTCGGACCGAACGTCGCGATCTTCGCTTCGCGGAAACGGTCGGCTACGCCGGCCGCGATCGCCGTCTCGGGCCCGATCACCACGAGATCGATCCGTTCTTCGAGCGCGCGCGCGACGAGCGACTTCCCGTCGGTCGCGGCGATCGCCCAATTCGTCCCGCGCGTTGCCGTGCCCGCGTTACCCGGTGCTGCGAAGAGTGCCGTACACGATTGCGAACTAGCCAAACGCCACGACAGCGCGTCTTCACGCGCGCCGTTGCCCACCACGAGAATTCTCACGCCTCGACCGCGGCACGAGGCGCGCGCGCGCTCACTCCCATTCGACCGTGGCCGGCGGCTTCGAGGTGATATCGTATGCCACGCGATTGACGCCGGGAACCTCGTTCACGATGCGCGTGCTGATCCGTTCGAGCAGCTCGTGCGGCAAACGCGCCCAGTCGGCCGTCATGCCGTCTTCGCTCGTAATCGCACGCACCGCAACGAGATTTGCGTACGTGCGCCCGTCGCCCATGACGCCGACGCTTTGCAGCGGGGTCAGCACCGCAAAATACTGCCAGGGCTTGGGTTCGAGTATGGCCGCTTCGATCTCGCTCGTAACGATCAGGTCGGCGGCGCGAACCGTTTCGAGCCGTTCGGCGGTAACGTCGCCGAGCACGCGCACGGCGAGCCCGGGTCCGGGAAACGGTTGACGTTCGACGATCTCCGGCGGCAAGCCGAGCACCCGCCCGACTTCGCGCACTTCGTCTTTGAAGAGCGCGCGCAACGGTTCGATCAATTTGAGCGCCATCGTCTCGGGTAATCCGCCGACGTTGTGATGCGACTTGATCTTATGGCCGGCTTTCGAGCCCGGCGTTTTCGATTCGATGACGTCGGGATACAGCGTCCCTTGCACGAGATACTCGACCCCCGCGAGCTTACTCGCTTCTTCTTCGAAGATCGCAATGAACTCGTGCCCGATGCGAATGCGCTTGAGCTCGGGATCGATCACGCCCGCCAGGCTTTCGAGGAAACGCTCGCGCGCATCGACGCGCACCACATCGAGGTGCAGCACGTCGCGAAAGGCGGCGACGACCGCGTCGCCTTCATGCGCGCGCAGTAACCCGTTATCGACGAAGATGCACGTGAGCTGCGAGCCGATCGCGCGCGAGACGAGCGTTGCGGCAACGGCCGAATCGACGCCGCCGGAAAGCGCGCAAATCACGCGCCCGGGACCAATTTGCGTTCGTATCTCGACGACCGTGCGCTCGACGAACGACTCCATCTTCCACGTCGGCGGAATGCCCGCAATCTCGTGCAAGAAATTCTCGATGATGCGTTTGCCCGCTTGCGTGTGCACGACTTCGGGATGAAATTGCACGCCGTAAATTTTACGGTCCGCATCGCCGATCGCGGCGACGTCGCAATACGCCGTGCGCGCGAGCGTCGTGAAACCGGGCGGTGGGGCGACGACCGTATCGCCGTGCGACATCCAGGCGCGCGTCGAGTCCGCGATGCCGTTCGTCAACGCAGAAGGCGCGACGACTTCGAGCGCCGCCGCACCGAATTCGCGATGCTTCGCGGCGGCGAGGCGGCCGCCGAATTCGAGCGCCACGAGTTGCATACCGTAACAGATGCCCAGGAGCGGAATGCCCGCATGCAATACCGCGGGATCGACGCGCAACGCGTCCGCTGCCAAAGTGCTCTCAGGCCCGCCCGTTAAGACGATCGCGGCCGGGCGCCGCCGCGCGATTTCGCTCCACGGCGTATCGTGCGGCAAGATTTCGGAATAAACGTTCGCTTCTCGTATACGTCGCGCGATAAGTTGACTGTACTGCGCACCGAAATCGAGAATAACGACGGTTGCCGGCGGCGCCGCCGTCGCGCTCGGAGAAGAGATCACGAGTCGCACTTCGGCGCGGCGCGAGAGCCTTCCTCAGGCGCCGCTACGGGCCGCCCGATTCGGCGTCGTCGCTGAGATCTTCACGACGGTCCGAGCCGATTTCTTCGGCGCGTTTCTTTTCCCAAGCTTCGATGTTTTCTTCCGCGCGCTCGGTCAGTTCGGCGCCGCGCTCGGCAGCTGTGCTTCGTTCGGACAATGGCGCCCCTTCGCTCACGAACACGACGTTCGCTGCTACCGCGAGGCAGCCTGGACCGCGCGCGTCCCGAGGAGCGGTTGTAGCGCGGCGAGCGTTCGCCAGTACACGTCTTCCATGAGCAAGTGCGCGAACTCGCCGTTGCGACCGACGCTGACGAGTCCTTCGATGCCGAGCGAGCGGGCCGCGCGCGCGCGCTCGTCTTCGTAGGCGAGGTCGAACACGGGGTATGCGATCGGTGTGCGCGTCACGTAGACGCCGAGCATACGACTTGCGGCATCGGGAACGATCTCGCACAGGTGCTTTAGGACGCGCTCGCCGAGTGCCTCATCCGAGGCCGTCCAGATAGCGTCGCCGACTTCGCAACCGATATCGGCCGTAATCGACGTCTTGCCTTCGGGTGCGAGCCACGGCATCGCACTCGGCGTTTCGGTAAGCCGGAAAAACGGCACGTGTGCTTCGGGCGTCCACGTGACGACGTCGGGCAAGAGATTCGTGCCGCGCAAACGCAGCGTTACGAACGTCATGGGGCGGTAACGGAAACGGCGTAGCGGAATGGCGGCGTCGGTGCCCGTAACGAGCCGCCCGAGTACCGCGAGCGGAAGCGTGCTGACGACCGCATCGACGGCGTGGCGAACGCCGCGTACGACGACCGCGCGGACGACACCGTCCCGCACCACGATCTCTTCGACCGGCGCATCGAGTTCGATACGGCCCGAAAACTCGCGCGCCAAACTTTGGCACAACACGGACAAGCCTTCGCGCGGATAGACATGCCAAACGCTCGCGTTCTCGGGTGCCGCGTGACTATAACCGCACGCAATCGCGCGCCCGCTAACGCGTGCAGCGAGGGCTAGATAGAAACTGTGCGTTGCGGAGGGAATCGTGCCGACCACCTGCGGTGAGAGGCGCTCCGCGGGCAAGCCCGACCACGCTTCGATCAGCGGCAACGCGATATCGCGCGCGAGTGCCCGGCCGTAGCGGCGCTCTACTTCTTCTGCCGCATTACGGGACGGCGGCCGCCTGCCGAACGCCGCGCGCCGGGATCGCAGAGCCGAAGCGACGTAACGCGGTTCGCTCATCAATCCGAGCGGATACGAAAGAGTTTTGCCGCGGATGAAAACGCTCTCACCATAGCGTTTTACGTCGCGGCATTCCGCGCTCACGCCGATCGCAGCTGCGAGCCGGTTCGTGATGAAGTGGGCGCCGACGTCTTGCGTGAAACCCTCGGCGTCGGAGTGCGAAACGGCGAGACCACCGACGCTCGAACCGGCCTCGAATAAGACGACGCTCTTGCCGTGCCGGGCGAGCGTCGTCGCCGCCGTAAGTCCCGCGAGTCCCGCACCGATAACCGCGACGCGCGCTCCGCCGGGTGCGAGGGTAATCAGAGCGGCGGCCGCTGCAAGGTTACGCACAGAACGGAAGCATCTCCGACGACCGCTCCGAGCGCATCGATGACGGTAAAAAGCGCGAGCAAGGCCGGCGCGTCGTGCGTGAAACGTCCGACGAGCCAGTTCGGCGCGCGAGCGTCGATCAGGGCGTTCCGGATCGAATCGATCCAGCCGAACGGACTAACGCGCGTCGCCAGGCTCTTCACGTGCAGACCGCTACTCGTGGCGAGCCGCGAAACGGTCGCAGCGGTGAAAATATTCCAGGCTTGCGGAAAGCGGTATCCACTCCAGTAACGATCGCGAAAAACGCGGCTTCCGGGCGAAGCCGCGTTGCCCGCTTCGACGATTAGGATGCCGCCGGGTCGCAACACCGCGCGGACCCGCTGCAAGAGCGCGCCCGGATCGCCGCTGCGCTCGAGCGCTCGACGCGCGAGCACGACGTCGTAGGACGAATAGTCGAGTTTGACTTGGCCTAAATGCCCGTGATGGACGGTCGATCCATGCGTTCGCGCTCGCGCGACCGCGCTCGCATCGCTCTCGACGCCTTCGAAGCACGCATCGGAAGATGCGAATTCGCGCATGCGGGCGAGCTGGGAACCATCGCCGCAGCCGATGTCGAGAACGCGCGCCCGAGCGGGCAAGCCGCGGCAAAAGCGCCAGAGCCGCCCGGCTTCGAGACGGTGACGCATTCGTGCCGCGATTCGCGCCGAGACGGATTCGGACGGAACGTCGCCGTCCGCTCCGGAAGCAATTCGCTCGGCTTCGAAACCTACAGGGCGCGGATTGAGGTACAGCAAGCCGCACCCCCGGCAACGCACCATAAGGAACGTGTCGTCACTCGTCCGGTACTCGAAATCTTCTCCGACCGCCACCGGCTCCGGGTTGTCCGCTCCACACAAACCGCATGCGACGTGAACGAGCCGCATCGAACCGATTGAGGCGCCGACGCCCGCGCGTCTCTCGACACTTCTGGACAGCATCTTTGGCACTCCCGACAAAGCTTGCTAATCGCTCGCGTCCTGCTAACGATGCTTAATGCCGAACCTTCCGGTGCCGCTAACTCGTTCCCTCGTTTAAACGAGAGCTTCGCTTAGCTCAAGGCAGGTCATAACTGAGCGTTCGCTGAGCACAAGAATCGCCCGATGAATTAAATGCGCGACGACGTCGATTACTTAAAGTTAATCACCGATAACCCCGCACGAACGTAGATCTTGCCTTACGCTCTTTCGATCGGACGAAGCAGCGTGGCTCTCGCAATTAGCCGCATCGCTCGACGCTCGTCAAACGACGAGGTCTTAACTCGTACGGGGCACTTGCAAATCCGGCCGGCACCATCGTCTATCTTTGACGCGGATGGGAACGTGCGACCGGCAATAGCGCGCGTCAAGTTCTCGAACAAGGTTACGGCGTCGTTCATCCGGTCGACTTTGACGCCGTTTCG
>CAXTIY010000164.1:1885-7781 GCA_964244215.1 uncultured bacterium | reverse complement strand
CTCACCCTTAGCCACGCGGTGTTGGGAAAGTGCGCGTCCATCGTCTCGCGCCAAACCCCGGCCGGCAGCCTAAATTTCGCCTCGGTCGACCACGATACAAGCTCGGCTGCGATGCCACGCTCGCCTTCAACGAAGACGGTACCACTGAAATAAAGCACGATTGGGATCTCGCCGCCCTCGAGCGCCGTCAGATACTTATTCGCCGCGACCTCGAAGTCATAGCTGCATGGTAGCGAAAGATCTACGTCGGTCTCGCCGCTGAAGTTCAAGATCATCGCCGAGACGTGCGTCCACAGGAACGGCTTGAGCGTATCGCCGTAGCGGTCGACGGTGCCGAAGAGATCGGTCAGTCGACCGGTCTCTTGCGGCGCGTAGCGGCGTTTCTGCGGCTCGATTTGAACTTGCGCGCGCAGGGCGATCATGTGCACCCGCACGCCCGTCGACTCCGTTACGTGCACGCGCAGCGCTAGCGACGGCGAGGCTGCGTAAGGCTCGGCGCGGGCGCCCGTGATGGAAAAGGCAAGCTCGCTCACGTGCGCCGTTCGATCCCGTCGAAGAAGTCGGCGATTCTGCGCTTTGCAGCGTCGCCGCCGTCGAAGCCGCGCCACGTGCTGCGAATCAAACCGACCAGTTCGTACGCGGCGTCGATCGGAACGATGAAGATGTCGGTCGTCGTTGCGTGACGCCGCAGAAGAATCGCCTCCACGTCGGCGCGCAGCGTTGAAAGAACCGAGTGCTGCTCGGCAATCGTTTGCCATGCGTCGAGCGGAAGCTGGGACTCGGTCGCACCAGCGGGCCCAGGATAAAACGCGGAAAACTGGCCGTCGGTCGAGTTATGAAAGAAGAATGCGAGCCCGATCGGTATCTGCAACGTATCCCACATCGCATCGTCCAAAGCGAGGTCATCGATGCGCGCGAAGCGTTCCGGCACGAGCTTGAAGCGGCCGCGCGCCGCGCCGTCGGGTTCGAACGTCAGCGCGCACGGGCGGCAGCCGCACATGATGCGCCGCGCTTTGAGGTCGATGAGATGCGAGTGCTCCTGCGCGACGGGCTTCGCGCAAAAATCGCACCGCTCTCCCGGGACCGTCTCGATCGGCTTGCGTAGCAGCCCCTTGAGGGCGGCGAAATCCGGCAGAGCGTCAAGCGACATGGGTTCAAGCTCCGACGGGAATAGCTATGCGCACGCGCTCGCCGTCGCGCGTCAACGGAAACGGCTCGGCCGATAACCGCGCGTCGCCTTCTACGCGCCCTGCGCGCACGACGTCGAAGCGGTTCGCGCACGCGGCGCAACGCACGAAGGGCCATTCTAGGGATGCAGACTCGAGGGATCGACTGCACACCGGGCACGCATCGCGATAGGCATACGACTGTTCGTCGTACCGGACGAGCAGCACGGAAGTGCCGGAACAGTCGATTTGCACTAACCCGTTCGAGGCGAGCTCCACTCGATCGAGTGCAACCCAGTCACTTTGAAGCTTCAGCGAACTCGACGGTGCGGCAACTTCGGGCGCTCCTTCGGCAACGACCGATTCGATCTCGCTAACGCGTTCTAGTATCGCTCCTTCAACAGCGTTTTTCAATGTTGCGGCAGACGAGCGGCAACCATCGCAGCTGCCGCCGAGGCGTACGTATGCGACGCCGTCCGCGACGCGCAACAGTTCCACGTTCCCTTCGTGCGATTCGAGATACGGCCGAATGCCGTCGAGCGCCGCCTGGACGCGATCTTCGAGCGAAAACGGATGCAAATCGTGGAGCACGAGCAGATTCTCGACGTACCGGTCCTCACACAGCGCAGCGAAGATCTCGGCCGATCGCTCCCCGGCCACTTCGTGTACCACGCCGAGAAGACGCTCGAGCCCTTCGGCATAGAAGGCCGCAAGGGCACGCACGAGTTCTTCGGACTTTTCCTGCGCGCGCTCAACGGTCGGCGCGAGTCCGACCTCTTGCAGCAACACTGCAACGCGATCGGTTGCGCCGTCCGCTACTGTGCCGGCCACGCGCTAGCCGAACGGCGCGAGCGGCGAATGTACGGTCTCGATCGTCTTACCGTCGCCTACGTACATATGCACGCCGCACGGTAAGCACGGATCGAAGCTGCGCACGGTGCGCATGATGTCGATCCCCTTGAAGTTTTCGGGTCCGTTTTCTTCGAAAATCGGACAGTCTTGTACCGCGTCCTCGTAGGGACCGGGCGTACCGTAGATGTCGCGCGGATTGGCGTTCCACGGCGTCGGCGGCCAGGGATGATAGTTTGCGATCTTGCCGTCTTGAATGACCATGTGATGCGAAAGCACGCCGCGCACGGCCTCCGTGAATCCGCAACCGATGCCGTCCTTCGGAACGGTAAACGGCTCCCACGTCTTTGTACGGCCGGCGTTGATTTCTTCGAACGCCTTATCCAGGAAGTGCAGGGCGCTCGCGGCGGCGTAGGCTTGGAAGTACGAACGCGCGCGGTCGCGTTCGATCGTATTGGAACGCGTCGGCGTCTTCCATTCGAAGGTCTTCGCCCCACTGAGCGCGCTCTTCGGTAAGTTAATTTGAACGCCGTCCCCGGTCGACTTGACATAGCCGATGTCGACTAAACCGGCGAGGGCCGTGGTCCACAGCCGCGCGAGCGGGCCACCACCCGTATCCAGCGCGAGGTGATCTTTGCCGTCGAACCAGCGCGGCGACATCACCCAACTGTACTTGTCGTTGAAATCGCGCTTCTTCGGGGTCGGTAGCGTGTGCATGTTCCAGGGATGACGGCGGTCGATCGGATTCCCGAGCGGATCTTTGGCGACGAACATCTCCTCGCCCGCCCAGTCGTTGTAGTACGAACTTCCGAGCAAGATGCGCATCCCGAGATTAATCTCGACGAGATCGGTCGTGACCAATTTGCCATCCACGACGACGCCCGGCGTGACGAACATCTTGCGGCCCCAATGGGTCATGTTTTCGTATTTGAAGTCGCAATGCGCCGGATCTTGGAACGCACCCCAACAGCCGAGCAAGATGCGACGTTCGCCGACGTGCTCGTAGCCCGGTTGCGCTTCGAGCATGAAATCGAACAAGTCGTCGTGCAACGGCACGCACACCTTCATATACTCGATGTAACGCATCAAGCGCGAGTAGTAGTCGGTGAAGAGCTGAAAAGTCGCGATCGTACCCGTCCCGCCGGGATAGAGCGTGGAGGGATGGACGTGCCGGCCTTCCATAAGGCAGAACATCTCACGCGTGTAGCGGCTCACTTGCAGCGCTTGGCGATAGAAGTCGCCTGTAAACGGGTTGAGCGACGTCATGATATCGGCGATCGTTTTATAACCGTGAACCGCGGCGTTAGGAGCGTTCCAGCTCTTCGCTTTTTCCCACAGGCTCGGATTCGTTTCCCGCACCATCTGTTCGCAGAAGTCGACGCCGACCAGATTTTCCTGATAGATGTTATGGTCGAACATGTACTCGGCCGCTTCGCCGAGATTAACGACCCATTCACCCAGTGCGGGCGGCCGTACGCCGAACGCCATATTTTGCGCGTAATTCGAGCAAACCATGTGGTTGTCGCCACAGATGCCGCAGATACGCGATGTTATGAAGTGGGCGTCGCGCGGATCCTTGCCCTTCATGAAAATCGAATAACCGCGGAAGATCGACGACGTGCTATGGCACTCCGCGACCTTTTTTGCATTAAAGTCGATCTTCGTATAGATTCCGAGGCTACCGACGATCCGCGTGATCGGATCCCAAGACATTTCGACGAGCCGCGATTGCGGGGTCGACTCACTCGTACCGGGCAGATCTTGAATAGCCAAAATGAGCTCTCCGTGCGTGACGCGCCCGCGGACCTCGAGGGTCCGCCGATCGCAGCTAGGTTAAAAAGAAAGCGAAAACTGCGATAGCTACCGTCGACTAACGGGGTGCCGGCGGCTTATAGCCCGTCGTGAGCGTCTTACCTTTGTGGCGCCACTTCGGCTCTTTATCGAGGGTATGGGTCGTGATGCTGCGCAACTTGCGAATCGCACTCCCATAGACGCCAATGACGGTCGAACTAATTTTGCCGCCGGGCGGCTCGTCCATGAACGGCATGAACTTGTCCGGAAAGCCCGGCATCGTGCAGCCGATGCAGATGCCGCCGACGTTCGGACAACCGCCGATGCCGCCCATCCAGCCGCGTTTGGGCACGTTGCACTTGACGACGGGGCCCCAGCACCCAAGCTTCACCAGACACTTCGGCGAGTCGTACTCCGTCGCGAAATCGCCTTGCTCGTAGTAGCCTGCGCGATCGCAACCCTCGTGCACCGTTTTACCAAACAACCATGTGGGTCGGCCCGCTTCGTCGAGCGGAATCATCGGCGCCCGGCCGGCGGCTTGCCAGAGCAGATAAAGAATCGTTTCGGAAAGGTTGTCGGGCTGAACGGGACAACCCGGTACGCAGACGATCGGAATGCCTGCACTCGATTTCCAATCCCAGCCGAGATAATCGAGGATGCCCATGGCGCCCGTCGGATTACCCGCCATCGCGTGAATGCCGCCGTACGTAGCACATGTTCCGACGGCGAGAACGGCGAGCGACTTCGGGGCGAGCAGATCGATCCAATCGCTGAACGTCATCGGCTGGTCGGTGCCCGGCTTATTGCCGAAGCCCGAAAAATAGCCCTCGCCGGCAAAATTCTCGTTCGGTATCGAACCTTCGACGACAAGCACGAAGGGATCGAGTTCGCCACGTCCCGCAGCGTGAAACGCTTTGAGAAAATCGCTACCGACAGAATAAGAAATCAGCGGCCAATGAAAAACGACGTTCGGCAACCCCGGCAACGCACCGAGTGCGATTTCTTCGATGGCCGGCTGCGTGGCGCCGGTCAAAGCGACCGAATCCCCGTCACAGCTCAAGCCGGCTGGAATCCAAAGCACGTTAACGACCAAATCAGAAGGTGCGGCTATCGCCATAATGCCTCTTAATTAAAAATTCAGCTTAACGGTGCGGCTTTAAAATACAATCGCCCAAGGCATAGCCCCGGACTCATACTTATTTTTACTGCATGGAGATGGCGTTTAGCAATACGTGCGTAATGCAGCTATTGCAAGCCAATGCCATACTAAGTGCTCATGCACGAGTTGTCGGTTGCACTTTCTTTACTCGAAGAAATCGAAGCAACGGCTGAGCGCGAGGGTGTGACAAGCGTTACGAGTGTGCGTCTCAAGATTGGAAGGTTAAGCGGCGTTGCGAGCAGCGCTTTGCTTTTCGCTTGGGACATGGCGCGTGTCGATACGGTCGCCGCAGAAGCTCAGCTACTCATCGAAGATATCGCTGTAATCGTTTACTGTGGCAAATGCCAAGCTGAACGTGAGCCGCTCGACGGCGCAGGCTTAACGTGCGGGACGTGCGGCACTAGGACTGAATCAATCGTACATGGGCGCGAACTTGAGTTTGTCGCCATGGAGGTCGCCGCTTGAAGCTTCGCGTGATCGAGATCCAGCAAAACATCTTACGCAAAAATAAGGAGCTCGCGGGCGGATTGCGCGAACGCTGGGCTACGTCGAATACGCTCGTCGTCAATTTGCTTTCGAGCCCGGGTTCCGGCAAGACGACGTTGCTCGAAATGACGCTGCGGCGGTTCGCTTCACGCTATCGCGTCGCGGCTCTCGTCGGCGATCAGGCTACGCGTAACGACGCGGATCGCCTCGAACGGAGTGGGGCTCCCGTGCGGCAGATCGTTACGGCGGCGGAATGCCGGCTCGATGCCGACATGATCGGCAAGGCTCTCGAGGGGTGGGACGTCTTTCCGCTCGATATCCTCTTCATCGAAAACGTCGGCAACCTCATTTGTCCCGCGGAATACGACCTCGGCGAGGATCTTCGCGTCGCCCTTTGCGCCGTTACCGAGGGTGAAGACAAGCCGCTTAAATATCCACTCGCGTT
>CAXTIY010000164.1:0-1785 GCA_964244215.1 uncultured bacterium | reverse complement strand
CCCTTTGCGCCGTTACCGAGGGTGAAGACAAGCCGCTTAAATATCCACTCGCGTTTAATACGTCGCACATCGCACTTCTGACAAAGACGGACCTCGCGCAAGCCGTTGAGTTCAATCGCGAGGCGGCTTACGAATCGATCCGCCTCGTCGCCCCGACGATCGAGATTCTTGAAGTAGCCGCTCGCACGGGCGCTGGTCTCGATGCTTGGTATGCCGCAATCGAACGACACATCTTGGCAAAGAAACGCGAGCCGTTAACCGTCTAGTTCACTCGAACGATAGGAAGAATTATATGGCAACTGCCGACGAGGACAAATTTCCACCGCCCGGAGTTGGCGAGAGCGTCGGGCGGCGCGGCGAAGACATCGCAAAGTCGCAAAAGGAGCCGGGCCGCATGGAGTCCGGAACCGATGAGAACGGTCGCCCCATTTCGAAGTCGACGCAGCGCCTTAATACAGGCATCGATCCGAAAGATCCGGTAGACGCGGACAGCCCGAATATGCCGACGAGCTGACGGCCTCTTGGCTAGCCGCCATCGATGTGACGGTCGAGCATCGCGTTGCTTTTCCGCCCGTCGTGCCGCTTAAGGAGCCCGTCCGGCTTCTGTGCTCCAGTTGCTGCGTCGCAAAGACGCACCGAGGTCGCCGACTCGCGAGCGGAAGCAGAAGCGGAGTTCCAGGCAGTCGACATCGCCTCAATCGCCCGGAAACGCGACAAGACCATCGCACGATTCCGGATCAGCGATCCGCCGGCCATTGCGCGGAATCCGGAAAGGTTCTCCAGATCGCGTGCGCCTGCAAGACGCCGTTCGACACGAAGCGTTGGCAGCGCCAGCGCTTTAAATGATTGCGAATGTCAATAGCGCGCCGCGACTATTCTTTTGCGTTTTTCATTAACCTAATGCGCTAGCCCGGGTGGCACGTTTATCGGCGAGGAGACAGCCAAGTTCAGTCGCTGCATCTGCTTGGCATGACGGAAGTGCTCGTCTAGTCGATCGTCGGGAATCATGTTACGTAACCAGGTACGAAGCGTCGATGCATTTGTCGATCTCCGCAACGTCAGAAACCTGCTCGGAAACCTAAGCGGAAGATTTGCGAATGATTAGCCGAATCTGAGAATTCGACATTGCTTTTGCGTACCGCGCGCCCTTAAATGAGGGCATGGATCACACGACACATGCCGACCATACCCACTCCCACGGCGCGGCCGACTGCACCCATGCGCGCGTGAAGCACGCGGAACACGTCGATTACCTGCATGACGGTCACTTGCATTTCGTGCACGACGGTCACGTCGACGAGCACGCATTGGAAGTATCTCCCCTTAATCCGGCAGACTGCACCGTTTCTCACGCTTGCGGCGGCCATGACGCGAAGCACGCACACGGCGACAACTGCGGCCATGAAGCCGTTCCCCATGCCGATCACACGGACTACCTCGTTGCCGGTCATCTCCACAGCAGTCACGAGTCTCACTGCGACGATCACGGTGCCTTGGTACTCGCATAACACTGGGCACAGCTTCCGTAGAACGTAATCTCGTGATCATCAAGCACGAACGAGCGGCTCTCTAGGAGCTCCTTGCGCACGCCATCCATCGCCTGACACGCGACGTCGTCGACTCGCCCACAATTGCGGCACACTGCATGATGATGGTGAACCTCACCGCAGTAGAGATACTCAGCGCCTCCTTTCTCAACGCTTCGCCGCGAAACGGATCCCGTTTCGCTTAGACATTCAAGTGTTCGGTACACGGTTGAAAGGGCGATTGTCGGGAAGTCGCGGC
>CAXTIY010000163.1:0-7838 GCA_964244215.1 uncultured bacterium | reverse complement strand
GGTTCGCGTTGTATCGCATCGAAGCGAACGTAGAGATAGCGGCCGTCGCTCGTTAATCGAACGGTCGTCGGCTCTTCTGCGCGACGTACGTGGACGACGTCCCACGGCAGATCGAGTGCAGTACTCGCAGACCACTCTGCCGGCGAAGCGTGCGGATCGAGCGAAGGCGGCGTCGCGGCATTCGGAACGTGCGCGGACGAGCCGATCGCTTGCGCTTGCGTTTGCTCGACCCCGATATAAAGCGCAGATACGATCGCGATACGCAGCGTCCTTAAAACTAAAGAATTAGTTGTCGTGGACGAGAAAAAGAAACTCATGGAAGTGACGTCCCCATAAGTGATATGCCGGTAATTAAGGTGCCACGCATCGACGCACCCGAAAGATTCGTGCCGGTCAATTGCGCGCCGCGAAGATCCGCGCCGTCGAGGTTGGCATTCTCGAGATTGACGCCGGACAGAACGGCGTTTCGCAAATTCGCGCCGTGCAAATCGGCGTTCTGCATGTTCGTTCCCTGAAAGTGAGCGCCACGGAAGTCTTGGCCGTGCAAATCGGCATTCTGTAAACTACAACCCATGCAACCGCTATGATACGGGCCGAGCATCTGGGAACGAACATCGGTCGGCGCCGGCGTCGCAGCCTTCACGGGCCGCATCGACGGCATCGTTTGCGCCACGAGCATAGCCACGGCAGGCCTCGTGACGTGAACGATGGTCGCGCGTTCGGTGGCTCGGCTGGGCGCGCGGCGAATAGGAGTCGCGATCGCTCGAGCGGACGTAACGGAACGCATCGTCGGCGGGAGAAACAGTTGCGCGCCTACGTCATGTGTAGTCAAGCGCGTGAAGTTAAAGCGCGGCGCTGAAGAAGCAACGGCCGCGACCGTGGATACCGCGATCGCGGCGAGGGCGAGCCCAACGCCGGCGTATCGACGCGGCGTCGCCGAATCGTCGAGTAAGCGCTCGATGCGAATCGAAATTTGCTTACGCGTCAGCATCGCGCCCGGCGCAACGACGACGTGCTCCGGCATACGCATCTCACGCGCTAAGCGCCAGAGGGCCCGGGCATACTGCGTCGCGTCGCGCGTGCGCTGCACGACGGCATCGTCGGCGGCTACCTCCCGTTCGAGCGCGAGCCGTTCCCCCGCGTACCAAACGAGCGGGTTCCAGAAGGCAAGCCGTTCGACGACGCGCTGCCAGAGGTTCGTCCAATCATCGTAACGCGCGAGATGCGCGTATTCGTGCATGACGAGCGGTTCGATGGCGGCGAGTCCGGCGAGCGTCGCCATCTCCGTCGGTATCAGGATCACGGGACGGCGGAACCCGATTGCGATCGGCGTTTCGATTTCATAAGAGAGTCGCAGATAGATCTCGCGGCCGGGACGTTGCGTTAGCCAGGGCAGGTCGTCCGGGAGCGAGCCCTCGAGCGGACTCGAGCGCCGCTTGAGCGCGCGGACACGCGTGACGCTGCGCAGTAAGCCGAAGCATCCTATGAGCGCTCCGCCTAACCACAGCGATGCGATAACGTTTGCAACGTTGCGCGATAGCGTCGGCCGCTGCAGCAGCGCTCGTGGTGCGAAAACGCCACCACGCACGCGAACCGCCTGCTCGAAGTTACTCCGCGCGCCCCGCGTTTTCGCTTGCTCCATGGCCCCTGCGTGCATCGAAGATCGCACGCTCGGAAAGTTCATGGCAGCGAGAATGACGGCGGGCGCGAGTAGGCTCGTCGAGAGCACGATTAGCCAAAGCGTGCAGCGCGTCGATGCAGCCGGCCGCTGCAAGCGGATGAACATGCCGACGATCGTCGCGAGCAGCGCGGCGATGACGGTGCCCGCGACGGACGCCCAAAGCAGGCCGCCGATCAATTCCGTCACGAGCGTTTGTCCTTGCTCTGGATGAGTGCACGAAGCCGTTCTAACTCCGCTTCGTCGAGTGTTTCCGATTCGAGCAAGTTCAAGACGAGCTCGCGCGACGAACCACCGAAAAAGCGGCTGACGACATGATTGACGACGTCGCGACGGGCCTGCTCTCGCGGAACGGCGGCCCGATAAATAAAAGCTCGCCCGGCAGCGCGGTGATGCACGTACGCTTTCTGTTCGAGTATGCGTAACGTGGTAAGCACGGTGTTGTACGCGAGCGGCGGTTCACCGACGCGGTCGACGACGTCCGCAACGGAGAGCGGCCCGGATTCCCAGAGGATATCCATGAGCCGGTACTCGGCTTCGGTCAACGTCGGAGTTTTGGGACGAGCCACGAACCGACCGTACCACCGCGCGGTAATCGTGTCAACTAAAGAATCCGTTTTAGTTTGGAACCGGCCTCGGCCCGTTCACAATGCCACTATGGTGGCACACTCGCGTGGTGTACTAACGGCGGAGGAACGACGTTATGCTACACATCTTTATCTGTCCCGATTGCCGAGCCGAACATTCGGAGCCCGCCGAAGCCCACTTCGTGCTGGCCGTTATCTGCTCCGACTGCGCTATGGCGGGCGACCTCGAGATCCATCAAGCGAGTTCGGCCTTTCGAGGCATTCCGGCAGCCGCTTAAACGGTTGCGCCGAACCAAGGCGGAGGCGTTCGCCGTTCGTCTTTAGCGCGCGGGCAGAAAACGCAGGCCGTCGATCTTACCGGATTGGTCGACGGAGAAAAGCCAAAACAGTGACGTGGTCGCGAATGTGGCACGATAGAGATACGCATTACTTCCGGCAACGGTACGCATGTCGACGAGCGTGAAATTCGTCGGGCTGCCGAGCGGTCCGAATTGCGTGGCCGCACCCTTAATCGCCGTGTCCGTTAGGATGGCGTTCATCTGCCCGTTCAATTGTGCGCGGTCTATGTCGCCGCTCTGAACCCGGCGTAACCAGTCCTTCGCGCGCGTCGTAATCGCCGCATCGGCCACGGGCGGCGGACTCCCACCCACGAGACCGTTCGGCGACGTAGCCGTGCTCGGCGACGGCGCCGAAGCGGGAACGGGCACCGCTGACGCAGGCTGCGTCTGAGCGAACGCGCTAGGCGGGACCAGTGATGCGAGTGCTAAGACCGTCACGAACGCGCGAAAGCCGAGCAACGGTTTTGTTCGGCCGCTCACAAAGCGGCGGCCGCCGCCGCCACGACGTCTTCGAGCGCTCCGGCTTCGAACGGTACGCGCAGGCCCGCGTCCCGCACGAGCGTCCGAAACGGCGCCTCGCCGCCCCGCCCGCATAAGGTAACGTATGCGTCGAGCGTCGCACGCCGATCGGTTTGCGCGCGTTGCCAGAACTGCAAAGCGCAGCACAGCGCGAGGGTGTAATCGATATAGTAAAACGGCGCGACGTAGATGTGCCGCTTCTCTTGCCAGAGGCCGCCTTTCGCCGGAAAAGCGAGATCGCCGTACGCGCGCCACGGGAGATAGCGGCGTTCCACTTCTTGCCACATCGCGTGCCGCTCGGCCGGCGTCGCGCCGGGATGGGCGTACACGAGATGTTGGAAGTGATCGACCGCCACGCCGTACGGCAGAAACAACATCGCGTCGATAAGGTGTTCGCGGCGGTAGGCCGCCGCATCGTCGCCGAAATAGCGTTCCATCTGCGGCCACGAGAGATACTCGAGCGACATCGAGTGGATCTCGGCCGATTCCAGCGTCGGCGTTACGTAATCGAGCGCGGCTTTGTCGCGGCTGCGCCAACCTTGAAACGCGTGCCCGAGTTCGTGCATAAAGGTTTTGACGTCGGAACGGCTGCCGTTGAAGTTTGCGAACACGAACGGCTCGCGGCGCGTCGGGAAATTCGTGCAGTAGGCGCCGAGCGCTTTGCCCGGACGGTTCTCGACATCGAGCAACCCGCGCTCGAGCAACACTTCCATAAATTCGCCGAGCGACGGATCGATTGCGGCGAGCGCTTCGCGCGTTTGCCCGACGACCCACGGCCGGTCGCCGATCGGCGCCACGCGCTTTTCGACCCCGAGCGTCGTCTCGTCCCAGAAATAGGCGCGCTCGAGGCCGGCCGTCGCGGCACCGCGCTTGACGAGTTCGTGGGCAAAGGGAACGACGACGCGCGCGACCTCGTCGCGATAACCCGCGACGTCGGCCGGCCCGTAATCGACGCGGTGCATCCGCTCGTAACCGAGCGCCGTATAATCGGCATAGCCGAGTTTGCGCGCCATACCGTCGCGGAGATGCACGAGGTCGGCGAAGATGTCGTCGAGACGTTCGGCGCGTTCTTCGAAGATCGACCAACGCGCTCGCTCGGCGTCGTGCCGCACGCTACGCTCGGGGTCTTGCAGATAGATACCGAGCGCGGCGAGCGAATGCGTTTCACCGCGAAAGGTCGTCTCCGCCGTCGCGAGCAGTTCCGTGTACGTGCGCGTCAATTCCGATTCACGCACGAGATCGGCCGAGATCGATTCGTCGAACGTCGCGATGTCGGCTTTCCAGAGGTCGAACGCTTGCGCGCCGATTTCCGCTTCGAGCGCCGGGCGCTGCGTGCTCGCAAGAAAGCGCCGCTTCATCTTCGTGTCGAGCGCGGTGATGCCGGGCGAGCGACGGTCGAGGTCGCGTTGCGCTTCGCGATGCACGTCGCTACGCGTGTCTTGCGAATAGCGCAGCCGCGTCAGATTCGCCCACGAACGCCACTCGCGCCGAGCCCCGTCCCACTGCGCGAAACCGTCGCGCCATGCGGCGGGCGAACCGTGTTCGAGCGTCGCCTCGATAGCGCGGTGCGCCTCGTGCAAGCCGCGATCGGTCGGTGCCGCGATCTCCGTCATCCAACTCATCGCACATGCTTTGCCTCGCCCGAGCCTAGGCCCCTGTAACTGGCCGCGGGCGAATCGCCGAAATAGATCACCACTAAGCAGCGCCGTGCACGTTAACGAGTGCCGACGTGAACATCTTGAAGGGCGGGATTAGCTCCTGACCGACACAGTGTGCGGCATGCATCGTGCGCACGACGTCCATTCCGTGCGTCACCCGCCCGAACGCGGCAAACCCGCGATGATCGCGCGAGCGAAGACCGCCGTCGTCGAGACTCGGCTGATCGCCGATACAGATAAAGAACTCGGTCGTCGCCGACACGAGATCGTCCGACCGCGCCATTGAGAGGGTCCCATCTTCGTGCAGAATTTTCGTTAGGCTCGTGGGCTCGAACGCGATCGGTGCGTTCTCTTTGAACTTCGGGACGTTTCGCGCCTGAACCACGTCGATTTTTTGCGCTGGGTCCTTGCCCGGCTGATTGTCCGGGTGCGTCGTGACGGTCCGAAAAAACTCGCCGCCTGCATAGGCACCGCTGCCGACATAGGCTAGAAAGTTATTGGCCGTTACCGGAGCCCGGGGCTAGGTCGACGAGCACTTCGATTTCGCCCGCACTCGTAACGAATAACACACTTGCGGCTCTTGCCATCGATGCTTACTAACCGAATCACTTCGAACAGCCTCGTCTGCAGTTCATGATAATGTTTGCGCGAAGATCGGATCGGAACATTCTTTGGTCACCCGACAGTTCGCCTTTTTACGACCGTTTACCAAAGGAGAGACTCTTGCGCTTGGCCTTGCCGCTCTCTTCATCGTCATCGGCTTTGCCACGTGTAGTGCGAGCGTAGAAGCAGCGCCGACGAACGATCCGTTGTTGAAGTATTTCAGCGGTCGTTGGGCATGCAGAGTGGTTAAACGTAGCTGATGATTAGTAGTTTACGCGGCTAGAACGATACTTCGCCCGCGTAACCCGTTAGTTCGACGTATCCGACGCCGGCCGGCCGGCCGCCGGAATCGCGCACGTCGACCGCGCCTTCCCAATACGAAACCCCGGTCGCGGAAGCGAGCTCTTGATCGCTGAGCGTCGGAGAGAGCGTGACGTCGATGCCGGCTCGTGCGACGCGCACGCGCCAGCCGCTCGGATAAGTTCCGCCCGTGTGCGGGCTGCGCCAAGAGCCGGTCGCCGTAATCGCAAACGCGTCGAGGGGTAACGTACTCACCGTTCCGTCGCGCTCGATAAGGCTGCCGCTCGATTGCGGCGTGATGCTACCGTCTTTCTGGCGTAGGACGTACAGCATCAACTCTCGACGATCGTCGAGCTGGATCGAATACCAGTCCCAACCGGCCTGACCGCGCTCGAGTTCGCCCGACCCGAACTCATGGTCCATCCAGGACAGACCCGTAATCACGAAACGCTCGCCATGAAATTGCAACGTGCCGGTCGTTTTTAACCGCGTATACGAATAGTAGTGCGACGCGCACGATGCACACGCAGCTTTACGCGACACGCCGTCGCGCCCGTGAATCGCGGGCGGCTTCTCGGGCAGTTGCACGAAATCGATCGCATTGCGACCCTCGGGCGTCGCGGCGCTCGCGGAAAGCGTCATCCGCTCGAACGCCTCGTTGCGGGTCGGTGCGCCACGCAGCGTCCAATTGCCCGACCGCACGTCGAGGCTGGAAGCGGAGGCGTAACCGCCGCCGAGCGCTTCGCGCGTGAACGTCTCGCTGTGGAAGAACGTCTGCCCGCGTTCGTCGGTTAATGCGAAGTGTGCGGGGAATAGCTGGTGGCCGCGCCAGCGACTTTGATTTGCAAGCGGCTGCGGATCGCCCGGCCGCATGCCGAGCCTGAAAAACGTTAATTCGTAACCGAAGCGTCTTCCACTCGTCGTCGTAACGTGGCCCGTGTAGTACCACCACTCGGTCCGGTAATCGGGATGCGCCGCATGGTCGCGCGGCCATAGGAACGCGTACGGTTTGGCGGCGGTCGCGAATTGCGCGGAAGAGCCGCCGGGCGCGGAGGCCACGGCGGGTAAGGGTTTCGCAGCGGCGAGCCGTTTCTCGCTCCCGAACGTACCGTCGCCCGTAAAGAGGATCGCGGTAGTGGCGAACGCCGCAACCCACGATCGTAAGCCGTATTTTCGCGAAGCGTGTGTTCGCCCGCCCCTGGTTTGCCTATCCTTCATTCGCTGCGCACCGCTTCCGCCGTACGAATGCGCGACGCGATCTTGGCCGGATAGATACCCGCCACGAGCGCCGCGACCACGACGAGCACGATCGCCTCGGCCAGAAAATCCCACGGCATATGGAGTTCGATAAGCCACCCGAATGCTTGACGGTTAATAACGTAGATGAGTAAGAGCGCGAGTAGCACGCCGACCGCGACGCCCGAGATGCCGCCGAGACCACCGATATATGCCGCTTCATAAAAAACCATGCGGCGCACGTCGCGTGCCGTTAATCCGAGATACCGCAACAAGCCGATCTCGCGTCGCCGTTCGAGCACGAGCGCGAAGAGCGTGCTCACCACACCGAGTACGGCGATCGCGATCGAGATGATATAGAGCGCGTACGTGATCGCGAACGTCCGATTGAAGATTGAGATGACTAGCGCGCGCAATTCGCGCGTCGTTTGCACGTCGATGCGTAGCGGCAAGACGCTACGAATGACGCTCGAGCGTAGCGTCGCGAGATCGACGCCGGGCTTTGCGTAGATCGCAAGCGAGTTGACGCTATCGTCGCGGAAGAGCCGCGCGAACGTTCGCGCATCGACGAGCATTACGCCCGCATCGCTCGAATAATCGTTATAGAGAGCGGTCACGTGAAAGTGCGCGAGTCCGCCCGGCGTATCGACGTCGACCGAGTCCCCGACGCGCGTTCCGAAACGCGTCGCGAACGGTTCGCTGATCACCACGTTCGTCGTACCGGGCAGCGTCCGTGCGAGCGCGCGCGTATCGACGTTACCGAGAAACCGTAATTTATTTCGTTCGGCGACCGTCGTGAAATCGACCGCCGCAAGCGACGTGAGGGTGCCCTTATAGGGAATCGAGATCGCGCGGAACGTGTCCACGGCTTCGACGCCCGGCAGACGCCTGATCGTTGCCGCGACCTTCGGCGAGAATC
>CAXTIY010000162.1:0-7840 GCA_964244215.1 uncultured bacterium | reverse complement strand
TTCGGCGCTCGCTTTTTCCGCGGGCGCGGCGGACCGTTCGAAGGCCGAGGCGGGCGCATCCGTCGCGGCGGAATCAAATTTCTCGTTTTGGAGACGCTCCTCGAGCAACCGCGCCACGGTTACGACATCATGGAGCAGTTCGAACGGCGCCGAGGCTTCCGTCCGAGCCCGGGCTCCATCTATCCCGTGCTCCAGATGCTCGAAGAGGGCGGCTATATCGCGGGCTCCGAGGTCGACGGGAAACGTGTGTTCACGATTACCGACTCCGGGAAAGCGCTCTACGCAGAACGGGCCCCCGGGTCCGATGAGGACGACGAGCCGAGCGCTCGCGCGAGCTTTAAAACCGCAGCCATCCGTCTAACGACGGCCCTCGGCGCCGCCCGCGGGTCGACGGATGCCGAACTCGAGCAGATCGCCGCCATCCTCGACCGGGCGCGCCGGGATATTCTCCGGCTCTTGGCTGCCGAAGAGCTCTAAGAAGGCGCAACGGCGCGCGTCGTTCGTGTGTCCGAACGGTGAAATGTCCGACCGTTTCGAACTCGTCTCGCCGTACTCGCTCGCAGGCGATCAGCCATTCGCGAGCGACAAGCTCGCAGCCGGCCTCAGGCGCGGCGACAAGGCTCAGACGCTGCTCGGCGTCACCGGATCCGGCAAAACCATGGCCATGGCCCGCGTCGTCGAGCTCGTGCAAAAACCGACGCTCGTGCTGTGCCATAACAAGACGCTCGCCGCCCAACTGTGCGCCGAGTTCCGCGACTTCTTCCCGCGCAACGCGGTCGAGTTTTTCGTCTCCTATTTCGATTACTATCAACCCGAAGCGTATATCGCGCATACCGATACCTATATCGAAAAAGACAGCTCGATCAACGATGAGATCGAACGGCTCCGCCACTCGGCGACGCAATCGCTGCTGACGCGCAAAGATACGCTCATCGTCGCTTCGGTTTCGTGCATTTACGGCTTGGGTTCGCCCGCCGATTACATGGAGATGTCGCTCAAAGTCGAGGTCGGCACGTCGATCGATCGCGACGTGTTCTTGCGCCGTCTCGTCGACATGCAGTACCGCCGTAACGATCTCAATCTCGTGCGCGGTACGTTCCGCGTGCGGGGCGATACGCTCGAATTCGTGGGCGTCGAAGAAGAACTCGTGCATCGCATCGAGTTCTTCGGCGATGAGATCGAAGCGATTAACGTCGTCAATCTGCTCACGGGAGAATACGTCGAATCGAAAGATCGCCTGACGATCTTTCCCGCGAAGCACTTCATCACGCCCGACGAGAAGCTGCGGCGCGCCGTCGCGGCGATCGAGATCGAACTCGACGAGCGGCTCAAGCAATTTAAAGATAACGGCAAACTGCTCGAAGCGCAGCGCCTCGAAATGCGCACGCGCTACGATCTCGACATGCTGCGCGAAGTCGGCTATTGCAACGGCGTCGAGAATTATAGCCGGCATCTCGCGGGCCGCGAACCGGGTGCTACGCCCTCGTGTCTGCTCGACTTTTTCTCGAAAGACTGGCTGCTGTTCGTCGATGAGTCGCACGTGTCGCTGCCCCAGGTGCACGGCATGTACGCGGGCGACCGTTCGCGCAAAGAGATTCTGGTCGAACACGGTTTTCGTTTGCCGAGCGCGATGGATAATCGGCCACTCACCTTCGATGAGTTCTCGAAGCATCTCAATCAGGTCGTCTACGTGAGCGCGACGCCCGCTTCGTACGAGCTTTCCAAATCGTCGCAAGTCGCAGAGATGATCATTCGCCCGACCGGGCTCGTCGATCCCGAGATCGAGGTCCGCCCGACGAAAAATCAGGTCGACGACCT
This sequence comes from uncultured bacterium, assembly GCA_964244215.1. Taxonomy (GTDB): domain Bacteria; phylum Vulcanimicrobiota; class Vulcanimicrobiia; order Vulcanimicrobiales; family Vulcanimicrobiaceae; genus CAXTIY01. The sequence goes on along the minus strand of CAXTIY010000162.1, from coordinate 6,022 downwards.
GATGGAAGAGATCCGGTTACGCGTCACGAGAGACGAGCGCACGCTCGTGACGACGCTAACGAAGAAGATGGCGGAAGACTTAACCGACTTCTTGCTCGAGAACGGCTTCAAAGTGCGCTATCTGCACAGTGAAGTCGAGACGCTCGAACGTATCGCGATCCTGCGGGATCTGCGCAAGGGCATTTTCGACGTACTCGTGGGCATCAATCTCTTACGCGAAGGCCTCGACTTACCCGAAGTCTCGCTCGTCGGCATCCTCGACGCGGATAAAGAAGGCTATCTTCGCAGCGGCACGTCGCTCATTCAAACGATCGGACGTGCCGCGCGAAACGTCGAGGGCAAGGTGTTGATGTATGCCGACGTCGTGACGGAATCGATGGCGAAAGCCATCGGCGAAACGCGGCGCCGCCGGGAAAAGCAGGTCGCGCATAACGAACTCAACGGCATCGAACCGAAGTCCGTTCGTAAAGAAGTGCGCGACATCTTAGATCTCGTTACGGCGGTCGACGACAAGTTAGCCGCAGCGAAGCTAAAAGGGGATAAGCTGCCGCGAGAGATCGCGATGTCCATGGCGAACGAAATCGAAAAGAAGATGAAAGAGTCGGCGGGTAATCTCGAGTTCGAAAAGGCGGCGGCGCTCCGCGACGAGCTGCTCGAGTTGCGCAAGCAAATCGGCGGCAACGAGTCGATCCTCTTTCAAGGCCGTGCTCCGAAGATTTTCCAGCACGCGCTCAAGGAGCTCGTCGGAACCTAATCGGAAACGAAAGGTCGCGTCGCCGGCGCTGCTCCGATCGTTAGGAGAAATTTTCGCTCTTGAATCAGATCGTCGCGAATTCGATCGTTTGGGACAATCACGCCTGCCTTCCGCTCCGGCCGCACGACGTGACGTTTTTGCCGCAGTTGAACCGCTTCCGTGAGAGCGGCGTCACTGTGGTGAGCCTGAACGTCGGGTTCGACGTCGAGCCGATCGAGATGCACGTTCGCATGCTGGCGCACTTCCGCCGCTTCGTGCTTGCGAACCCGAATGAGTACGTACTCGTCGAGCGTGTCGAAGATATTTATGCCGCAAAAGAAAGCGGCCGGCTCGGCATCGTGTTCGACATAGAGGGTGCGAAGGCGATCGGGGATCAGCTCAGTCTGATCGAACTGTATTACGATCTCGGCGTTCGCTGGATGTTGATCGCATACAATCGCGCGAATCTCGTCGGCGGCGGGTGCCTCGATTCGCGCGATGCCGGGCTCACCGACTACGGCGCTCGCGTGATCGACGAGATGGCGCGCGTCGGCATGGTCACCTGCTGTTCGCATACGGGCGAGCGGACGTCGCTCGAAGTGATCGAGCATGCGAAGAATCCGGTCATCTTCTCGCATTCCAACCCGCGCACGCTCTGGGATCATCCGCGGAACATCAACGATCACGTCATTCGCGCGTGCGCTGCGAAGGGCGGCGTCGTTTGCATCAACGGGGTCGGTGCGTTTCTCGGTGACGAGAGTGCTCGAAGCGAAAGCGTCGCGCGCCACGTCGATTACGTCGCGAAGCTCGTCGGCATCGATCACGTGGCGCTCGGGCTCGATTACGTCTTCGACAACGACGAAGTACTCGCGTATTTCAAGGCGCATCCCGATATATTCGGGGATGGGCCGTCGTTCGTTACTTTCGCGGCGCCCGAACAGATTCCCGAAATAGCCGATTGCCTGAGCGGTCTCGGCTACGCTCGGACCGACGTCGAGCGCGTGCTCGGCCTTAACTTACTGCGGATAGCCTCGATTTGGAAATAAGGGAGCGCGCGTTATATCGCGGGTTCGAGATAGGGAAAGTCGCTAAGAGCGTGCGCCGAGGGAAGCACGTTGTCGCTCGTGAGGCAATCCGTCTCGGCGCGATCGTCGTGCGCGAGGCCGATCTTCGAAAGCGTGGTGCCGTAGATCGCGCCGAGCGATAGATCGATCACGGGACTGTACAGATCGCGTCCGCCGAATTCGCGTGCGCCGTTACGAAGCGATCTTTTGAAGCCCTTTAAGCCCGCGTCCGGTACGATGCGATTGACCCCCGTCGGCAATCCACTGAGGCCTTTGGTCTCAACGCCGAGATAGGTCGCATGACCGTTTGCAGCGAGGTTCACTTGCATCTCGTCGGGATACACGACTTTGACCATGGCTCTCGCGACGGCGGGCGAGCGGCCCGCGCCATTCGGCTTCGCAGCCGTCATGTATTGGTAAACGTCGCGCCGCAGGACCGGATCGTTATACGGTTCGGCGCGATTGGTCTTATCGTGATCGACGAAACGCTCGAGCGCTTCCTTAACGGCGGGGCGGCCCCACCGCTCGACCTGATGGAAATCGCCCGAATCCGGGCTACCGACGGATGCCGTCGCCCAGACGTTGATGCGGCCATTATTCTGCGGCGTCATGAGCGCCGCACGCGGCAATTGTACGACGAACGAGAGCACGTTAAAGTTTGTAAAGTAATTGGAAGCCTGGTCCTTGGGCAAGAAACAATCGGCGCTCGCCGGCGTGTGGCCGCCGCTCCGCTGCGTTTTATAGCTCCGATCGGGATCGATCTTAAAGAACTGCGTCAGATCGAAGTAAAACGGGTCGCGGCGCGCTCCTGCGAAAAAGCTTATGCTACCGGGTAGCATCGCCGTCTGGCCGAGCGCGGTCGAACCCAGTGGAGTTCCGAACGAAGAAGTCGTGCCGACCGAACTCGGTGCTTGTGGCCCGTAGAACGTTAACTTCTGAGCCGCCCCGACCCCCGTCGCGCGAAACTGCATGACGAGGTGCTCGCGATAATCGCCGACGCTATCGATCTTGAATTGATACATCACGCCCGGATCGAAACTGGCGTCCGCGCCCATCCCGGCCGGGATGAGCGGATGGACGTTCATTGCGAAAACGACGTCGTTCGGGTCTTTCGCCGGAAAGACGTATGCGTCGGTAATATCGCCGCCGGGCTTGGCGACGAGTTGCAACGTATCTTGATGATCGGAAGATTTCGCAGATTGCGCGGTATAGAGGCCGATACCGAGCGTTAGCATCGCTGCCACCATGGCGCGCGTAATGTTTCGAAAGTGCACGAAAACTCCCGACACTGTTTGATCGCTCGACCCGTTCTTTCGATTTTAGGGCCGGCGTTTAAGTAAGTTATCGGGCCGAGCGTGCCGGAGTCTGAGGCCTTGCAGCCCGGCTTGTAATATTGCTCGGCTTAGACCGCTCGGGTAGTCTTGCGAGCGCGAATGTTATTCGGGCATGCGCCCGTTAACGAGCGCGTTCTCGGCACTCGCTAAGAGCACGATGGCTTTAATGTGCGCAAGCACGTGCGTCGTCTCGCTTACCTGCGAGTAACGACTCGCGGCTAATGGTCGGCCGCGAGCTTTACCGTATCGCCGAGCCCGAGTTGCACGGCCACGTCGTATACGAATTGATTCGTGATTTTGTGGTAGTTCGCGTCGGCATCCGCCCCGAGCGTCGCATCGACGTCTTGCATGGTAGCAACGTGGATCGGATGCGTCACGAGTTTGTCGAGCATCGTGCCCGTCCAGAACGTCTTACCGGGATCCTGACCATCCTGGAGCAGGTCCGTTAATAGGGCTTTGCCGGTGTGCGTGGCCGACGAGAGCGGGAACGTAACGCCCGTCGCAGCGGCCTTTTCTGCGGAAGTCCGGATGATGAAATCGAAGGTTTGCAACCACGAGCTGACGTTCGCCGCGCCATACTGCTTCTGCAAGATCGCGATCTCGGGATCGACGAGCTGCGGACCGATGAGCGCGATGAGCGCGAGCCGCGTCGAGAACGCTTTCGCCCCGCCGCCGGCGCTGATCAATGAACCCGCCGTAACGAGATCCGGAGCCCCGGCATAGACGGGACCGCCGAACCGATTGTCTCCATCCTTATGCGAACGCGCCGATACCGGCGCCGCTAGCATGGAGATCAGCAGCACGCAACCGGCCCATATAAACACTTTCACTCGGGACTTTAGTTCCCTCGAAGATTCGCGGTCCCTGGCACGAAGGGTTCGTTATGCAGCAGACGGTCGTTCCGGGAATTGCGATGTGGTCCGTATGGCAGCCGGAGCGGAACTTCTATTTTAATTCATTCTTCGTCGAAACGCCGGACGGTAATCTCGCGATCGATCCGCTCGCGCTAAGCGAGGCGGATGCGGAAGAGATCGCTTCTCGGGCCGGCGTCGCGTGGATCGTCATAACGAATCGCGATCACGAACGTGCCGCGCGTCCGCTCGCGGAGCGCTTCGGCGCGAAGCTCGCGGCGAGCGCCCTCGACGCGCCGTTGCTTGCGGGTCCCGTCGACCGTCTGCTGACGAACGGTGACGCGTTTTGCGGCGCGACCGTCGTTGCGCTTGCGGGCCTGAAGACGCCCGGTGAATTCGCGTTGCACTTCGTCGAACGTTCTGCCGTCATCATCGGAGATGCCGTGTGGGGTGACCCGGCCGGAAGCTTGCGGCTCATGCCCGATGAGAAACTTGCGGACCCGCCGCGGGCGGCGCTCTCGCTGCGCGCGCTCTGCGCGCTACGTCCGCAGCACATATTACTCGGCGACGGCGCATGCGTCTTCGGCGACGCTTACCGCACGCTATGGGCTGCCTTGGAAGCGCGGTCCGACGTCTACGTTAATCGCATAAACGTCGCCGACGCACGCTGGAAAGAGTGGGACGACGAGCCTTCGCCGTACGGCGGTTCGACCTTCGATCCCGATGCTCTGATCGGCGCGGAAAAGCTCGGCTTCCGGCTCTCGCGCGTCGAGCCGGGCCAGGCATTCTCTCCCATGCATTGGCATCTCGCCGAGGAAGAGATGTTCTACGTTCTCGATGGAGGCGTTACGCTATTCGCGCCTCGCGGGCAATGGGAACTCGTACGCGGCGACTTCGTTTCGTTTCCGACGCGGGCGAGCGGCGCGCACAAGATCGTCAATCGCACGGAGACGACGTGCACGTTGCTCATGGTCGCCAATACCGACGAACGCGACGTGTGTTTTTATCCGGATTCGAAGAAGTTGCTCATCGAGAAGACGGAGCAGATGGTTCGCGACAATCCCGTTCTCGACTATTACGACGGCGAGTAACGCGTGCGCGATGCGATGCACTTGGAGCCCTACGCGGTGCAGGACGGCGTCGTCTTTCTACGCGGCCCGAAGCTCGCGCCGGCCGATTCGCTGCGGTCGATTCGCTACCGCACGCGCACGGGCGCCTTATTGCGCATCGACGGGATCGTGCGCGGTGCCTTCGACGGCGAGCACGCCGAGATCGCCTTGCCGCAGGGCATCGCGGGCGAGATCGCGCTCGACGTCGAGCAACGCTCCCTGCCCACGCGCGGTATGCCGCCGGGCGACGGCTGGCGTTGGCAGCTCTTACTCGCCCGCGCCGAGCAAACGCCCGCGCGCACGGCGCTTGCGGGCCGCGCGCCGCCGTTCACCGGCAATCCCAAGGGCACCGCACCGCTCGCGTTAACCGGTCATTCGCACCTCGACGTTGCGTGGCTCTGGACGTATGAAGAAGCCGCACGCAAGGCGCTGCGCACGTTCGCAACCGCCGTGCGTCAACTCGAGCTCGTGCCGTCCTTCATCTATACGCAGAGCCAGCCGCAACTCTACGCGTTCGTGCGGGAGCGGGAGCCCGAGTTATTCGCGCGCATCGCTGCATTCGCGCGCAGCGGTCGCCTCGATGCGAGCGGCGCGGCGCTCTGGGTCGAAGCGGATTGCAATCTCCCTTCGGGCGAATCGCTTCTGCGCCAACTCGCGGCCGGTTGCGACTATGCCGAACGCGAACTCGGCACGCGCGCGAGTGTCGCGTGGCTGCCCGATTCGTTCGGATTTCCGAATACATTACCGACGCTGTTACGGCACGCGGGCGTCACGGCGTTCGGTACGACGAAGCTCGGGTGGAACGACACGACGACGTTTCCGTATTCGCAATTCGTCTGGGAAGGGCCCGACGGTAGCCGCGTGTTCGCAGCGCAGATCGCGTCGATCGCCGGCGCCTTCGCGCGCAAACGCGTGCGCCGCGCTCGCGCAC
>CAXTIY010000161.1:5963-7841 GCA_964244215.1 uncultured bacterium | reverse complement strand
CCCGAAATGGCGTATTTCGAGTGTCTGCACGAAGTGAAGCTCATCGTCGATCTCATGTACGAGCGCGGCATCGAAGGCATGCGCGACGCGATCAGCAACACGGCGAAATACGGCGACTATACGCGCGGCTCCCGAATCGTCACGGACGAAACGCGCGCGGAAATGAAGAAGATTTTATCGGAGATTCAAAGCGGCGCGTTCGCCCAAGAGTGGGTCGCGGAGCACGCCGCCGGCAAGCCGCGCTTCATCGAGTTCCGTAAGAAGTCGGCGGCGCATCCGATCGAAGCCGTCGGGCGCAAGTTGCGCGATCTCATGCCATGGCTGCGGAGCGGCCAGACGAAGCCGGAGCCGGTCGAAGCGGCCGGAACGGCGCATCACGGTTTCCGGATGATGTAATCGGCTCGCCTCGCCGTTTCGGCAAAGCGTCGAACGGCGAGGCTTCAGCCGCGACACCCACGTAAACCGATTAACGCTGTCGGAGTGGAGTCGAGCAAGCCGAAACATCTTCCTGGGCGACGAACCGCACGTCGTCCGAACGCCGATGATCGATTTGCCGGCGGCGCATCGGCGTTCGGCCGAGATTCTCTCGCGCGTCGGGGTCGAACTCGATACGTATGCCGCGGTCTCAACGTTCGCATTTGCGATCGCGCGACCGTGATCGGCACGACCCGGGACCAAGATCGAAGCCGTGCCGACGAAACCGCACCAAGACGTCGCGAGGTAGTTGCGCAATCGTCTCTAGGATGGAACGTAGCCGCCGTTAATCGGCGGCTACGTTGCGGCTACAGTGTCGACAACGGTCACGATTAACGCACAATAAACGGCAACCGGGTACTTGCCTGCGAGCGTGGAACGGTTGATTACGCCGACACGCTTCCGCGGCCCCGATGATTGGAACCATCCGTCGTTATTCGAATAGCGTTCGCGACGCGGTCGTCTAAACGCGCAAAGTTGCGAGGCGAACGAAGCGGTCATCGAACTCGGCGGTTCGCAGGCGGCTTCATCTCTCGAGTTGGGTACGACCCCGATATGGCAGACGAAGTAGACGAAACCGCATCGCCCGCGCTCACGATCGGCATCGACGACTTACGTGCACGGATCGATGCGAACGCTGCGTTTTTGCTGGACGTGCGGCGGTCGACGCACGGAGAACAGATTTACGGCGCGATCCGCTACGATCCACACAAGTTGCGCGACGCGGCGCGACTCGTCTTACCGCTTCCGAAAGACGGGACGCCCGTGGTGCTCTACGATGAAGACGGCGAATCGAAGACGCTGAGAGAACTTGCCGCGAAGTTGCTCGAGAACGGGTACGCGGGCGTACAGTCGCTCGCGGGAGGCTTCGCGGCTTGGAAAGCCGCCGACGGCAAGATGGAGGAAGCGACGCTGGAACAACCGGTGCCGATGGTTTCCGAGCATCAGCTCGAGCGCTAAACGGAGGCACTCGTATTACGAATGCCTTCGTCGGCGAATGGACGCTCGCTCGTTCCATCGTTGACCTCGCTAAAGGTATGACGATCGCCGCTCACGGATCGGCTACGTTGCGACGCGACGGCGACGAGCTGGGTTATAACGAAGCGGTCTCGTTTCACGCGGGAGGAAAGGTAATTCGCGCCACGCGCGCATACCGCTATTCGCTCTTCCAGGGCGCGATAGTCGCGACGTTCGGCAACGGCAGCCCATTCTTCTCGACGCGCCTCGATTCCGAAGGTATCGGAACGGCGTCGCACCGATGCGGCGACGATCTGTACGAACTTACGTTAACGCTTCGCGCGCCCGATACATGGTCCACGGTCTGGGACGTAAGCGGCACGAAAAGCCTGCAGATAACGACCCATTACGGACGGTAAAGCGCCGGCAAAGCGGCGTCATCGACGT
>CAXTIY010000161.1:0-5863 GCA_964244215.1 uncultured bacterium | reverse complement strand
CGACGTAATCGCAACCATAGACGAATTAGATCGCCCGCGTAGTAATACTTTCCGCCGCGCAGCACCCAGGACGTTACACGACGGGGCTCATCATCGAACGGTGAGCGCCGTGCGCTGCCGCTGGGCGAAGCCCGCAGCCCGGCGCATGCCACGAACCACGGCTCAGGCGACATCATGCTCAGGGGCTTCGGTGGCCCGCAGAGCGGCGACCTCGACCTGACGCTACGCGCGCCGAATCGTGGACCGACGGTCTGAGTTGAAGCGGCAAGAGACGCCTCCGCGTAACCACCGATCATATTCGAGTAGATTCCTCGATGTCGCGGCGACCAGTTGCAGAGTTGGTCGGCGAGAAGCCCGGCTCGCCCGTCTGCCACAAAACGAATGTGTCTATGTCGGCATATTCTTCGTCCTCCGCCGACACGTCGCGGATTAAGCCATGTCCCTGCGAATCCGTTCGCAAGAGAATGGGCTTGCCGCTCGTAGTCGACGCTGCAAGCCGTGCAGCCATCTTGGCGACTTGCCATGGGGCGTTTCGGCGGTCCGCCAGTCCGGTGGTTAGCATGGTCGCCGGATACGGAGCGGGGGCGATACGATCGTATGCGCTCATCGCGAGCAAATCGCGAAAACCATCGCGGGTTTTCACGCTTCCGAATTCCGGCACGTTGCCCGGACCGTTCGGCATATTTTCTAAATCGACCATGTCGTTAAAGCCGGCTTGCGAGACGGCGGCGGCGAAGAGTCTAGGGTGTTGGGTGATCGCACCGCCGATTACGATTCCGCCCGCGCTACCGCCGTTTCCGGCGAGTTTCGCATGTGACGTCCAGCCGTCGTCGATCGCCGCCTGGGCGCCCGCGACGAAGTCGTCGATGCTGTGCTGTTTCGCCCGACCTTTGCCGGCGAGGTGCCACGGCTCGCCGAACTCGCCGCCACCGCGCGCGTGCACGAGCACGATCACGATGCCGAGTTCGAGCATTTCAGCGACGAACGGCGGCACCGGCGGTTCGATATCGTAGCCATACGCTCCATAGCCGATCGCGAGCGTCGGCCGTCGTCCATCTTTCGGCGTGCCGGCTTTGTAAATGACCGTGTACGGTACCTTCGTTCCGTCGGCACTCGTCGCCATGGAATCTTCGTAGCGAATACTCGCGTAGGATTCGGGCAACCGAGGGCTGATTAGAGCATCTCGAACGGTCGCCCGCGGGCCGGTGATCTCGTACCAGCGCCCTAGATCGTTGAACGATGCCGTTTCAATTTCGAATCGGTCCGTCGCGGGATCGCCTTGCATCGGCAGGATCACATTCGCACGCGGAAGGGCGACTTTGCCGAGAGGCCGCCCTTCGAGATCGAAGTGATCGAGCTGCATGTCCGCCCCGATGCGCTTCGCGACATACAGGCCCGATCGATTTGCGAAGATGTCGTTTCGAAAGCCGTCGCCTTCAGGAAGGATCGTGCGAACGCGCGCTCCGCTTAAGCGGTCGCGGATCAGGATCGTGCGGCGCGCTTCCCCGTCGCTCAGACCGTACAGATAGCGGTCGCCGATCGCGACCCGCACCACCTTATCGGCCTCGCCGAAGATACGACGCCACGGGCCGTTCGCGCGCGTCGCACGCGAGAACGGCGCCACGAACGCAGAAACGTGCGGTGTCGTATCGCGCTGCGGCATGGCGAGAACGGCATCTCTGCCGAGCACCGAATAGGTGACGAAGAGGCTGCGATCGGTATGGGAATCCATCGGTCCGTCCGCACCGAAGCCGGCGATCGGCGCATCGCTCCCCCGTCTGGAACCGACGAGGTGAAGATAGCTCGTTTCCGTTCGATTCGTCGCACCCTCGCGCACGGTCGAGTAGTAAAAAGCGTGCTCGTCGCGCCATGTAACGTCTGAGATAACGGCCGTATCGATCGCCTGCACGACATCATGCGCTCCGTCCGCATCGCACACGTGAATGACCACGGCCTCGCTCGAGGCGCTAAGCCCGTAGGCGATCTTCGTGCCGCGCGGCGACGGTTCGAACCAGCCGATCACGCGCCCCTTTGGAAGCGACGCTGCGTTGACGACGACCTTGACTCTCTTCGTTCCGTCGTCACATGCGAGCAACGACGAATCGTTGCCCCCGGGCAAGGTTTGTAGATACAACACGCGCGAACCGCTGCGAATCGCACCGGAGGTCGTCGTCGCGCTCGCCGCCAGAGCGTCCACTTTACGTATCGCACGCATCACGCGGGGACGTCCCGGATTTGCCGCAAGCACCGACCGCGTGTAAGAGCCCTGCCGCTCGAGATAATCGGCGAGGTCGGCGCCACCGCTTTCCATCCAATGATACGGATCGCTCCGAACCGTGCCGTAAAACGTTTGGGTGAACGGAACGACTTTCGCGGGCGGTGGTGAGCTCGCGACGGACACGGTTATCGCAGCCAATGTAGCAATGGCGCGCATCGGGAAGTTCGTCATCGCCGCAAGTATAGGCGACCGTACGAAACCGCTGCAAGAATCTTCGCGCGAGCCGGCGCGGCCTCAAGCGGCGCCGCAAATCAGGTTAGCGCTTTGTCGATAAAGCCTGTCGCCATCCGACGTGAGGGCATACCACACTCGTTACGCTCACTTGGAGACGGTGAACGAAATGCGATTTATGATGTTGATGATCCCCGACAGGTACGCGGAAGCCGCGCCCGGAGCGATGTCCGATGCCGAACACGTCGCGGAAATGATGAAGTACAACATGGAACTCGGGAAAGCGGGCATCCTGCTCACCCTAGACGGGCTTCATCCGCCGTCGATGGGTGGCCGAGTTACCTTCGCCGGCGGAAAAGCTACGATTACCGATGGTCCGTTTACCGAAGCGAAAGAGGTTGTCGGCGGCTATTGGATGATCCAAGTACGCTCGCGAGAGGAGGCGCTGGAATGGGCGGCACGGTGTCCCGCGCGCGAGCACGATACGATCGAAGTTCGTCAAGTCCACGAGTTCTCCGAATTTCCGCCTGAGATTCGGGCGGCGGCCTCGGGTTCGCTTCCCGAGTTGATGGCGCGCAACCGGGCGAGCGTCGAAACGCGTGAGTGAGAGCTTGGCAGGCCGGGCGATCGACGCGGTCTGGCGTATCGAATCGCCACGGCTGATCGCCGGCCTGACGCGCCTCACACGCGATGTCGGCGTCGCGGAGGATCTCGCGCAAGACGCGCTCGTGGCCGCGCTCGAACAGTGGCCGGCTTCGGGCGTGCCCGCCAATCCCGGGGCATGGCTCATGGCGATCGGCAAGCGTCGCGCAATCGATCGTTTCCGCCGCGAAGATCTCGGCGAGCGCAAGCGCGACGAGTTCGGTCGAGTCGAACTGGCGCGCGAAGAGGCCACGCCGGATTTTGAAGCGTCGCCGGGCGACGACGTCGGCGACGACCTGCTACGGCTCGTCTTCATCGCATGCCACCCCGTACTCTCGCGGCACGCGCGAGTCGCGCTCACGCTGCGCCTAATCGGCGGCTTGGCGACGGCGGAAATCGCACGCGCATATCTCGCATCCGAAGCCACGATCGCGCAACGCATCGTGCGCGCAAAGCGCACGCTGACGGAAGCACGCGTTCCCTTCGAGATGCCGCAGGGGAACGATCGCGCTGCGCGACTCGCCTCGGTGCTCGAGGTGCTCTATCTCATTTTCAACGAGGGCTACTGCGCGACGGCCGGCGACGATTGGCTCCGGCCGTCGCTGTGCGAAGACGCGCTGCGGATGAGTCGCATCGTCGCTGAACTAATGCCGCGCGAGGCAGAAGTTCACGGCCTCGTTGCGCTCCTCGAAATTCAAGCCTCGCGCACGGTCGCCCGGATCGGACCCGCGGGCGCCCCCGTACTCCTGCTCGATCAAGATCGTTCGCGCTGGAACCGACTGCTTATCCATCGCGGCTTCGCCGCGCTCGATCGCTCCGAACGATTAGGCGGCGCCCTCGGCCCGTACGCCTTACAAGCCGCAATCGCCGCTTGTCATGCGCGTGCCGGAATCGCGGAAAAAACCGACTGGGTGCGCATCGCCGCGCTGTACGACGCGCTGCTTGCAATTATGCCGTCGCCGATCGTTGCCCTCAATCGCGCGGTCGCCGTCGGATTTGCATACGGACCGGCGGCAGGGCTCGAAGCTATCGACGAATTGCGCTTCGAGAAATCACTCGAGGGATATTATCTGCTTGCGAGCGTGCGCGGCGATCTGCTCGCGCGACTCGGGCGGGGCGCCGAGGCTTCGTTCGAATTCCGGCGCGCCGCGGCGGCGACGGCGAACGTGCAAGAGCGTACCCTCTTGCTCGCTCGCGCAAAGGCTGCGGGCGATGTCGATTCCACTACTCGCCGTTCGACGCGATCGTAGAAGGAGACACTCGCCGGCGACGCGAGGTGCTACCTCCACGAGCTCGTCGTCTAACCTTGAAGCTGGTCGACCGCTACCGCTCAACCGACCGGTACGTATACATCGGCGCCACTATCGATGAACTCGGCCGATTTCTCCGCCATGCCGCGCTCGGCGTATTCGCGGACTTCTTGCGTGATCTTCATCGAGCAGAAATGCGGGCCGCACATCGAACAGAAATGCGCGACCTTTGCGCCGTCGGCCGGCAACGTCTCGTCATGGAACGAGCGCGCGGTTTCCGGATCGAGCGACAGATTGAACTGATCTTCCCAGCGGAATTCGAAACGCGCCGTCGAGAGCACGTCGTCCCAATGTCGCGCGTGCGGATGCCCCTTCGCTACGTCGGCCGCGTGCGCCGCAATCTTGTACGCGATCACGCCGTCTTTGACATCTTGCTTATTCGGTAATCCGAGATGCTCTTTCGGCGTTACGTAGCAGAGCATCGCCGTGCCGTACCAGCCGATCATCGCCGCGCCGATCGCGCTCGTGATGTGGTCGTAGCCGGGCGCGATGTCGGTCGTGAGCGGTCCGAGCGTATAGAACGGCGCTTCGTGGCACACGGCGAGTTGACGGTCCATGTTTTCTTTGATGAGGTGCATCGGCACGTGACCGGGACCCTCGATCATCGTTTGCACGTCGTGCTTCCACGCGATCTGCGTGAGTTCGCCGAGCGTATCGAGTTCGCCGAACTGCGCTTCGTCGTTGGCATCCGCGAGACAACCGGGCCGCAACCCGTCACCGAGCGAGAACGTGACGTCGTACGCCTTCATGATCTCGCAAATATCTTCGAAATGCGTGTAGAGAAAATTCTCCGTGTGATGGGCGAGACACCACTTGGCGAGGATCGAGCCGCCGCGCGAGACGATGCCCGTAATACGCTTCGCCGTCATCGGCACGTAACGCAGTAATACACCTGCGTGAATCGTGAAATAATCGACGCCTTGTTCCGCTTGCTCGATCAACGTATCGCGATACAGTTCCCAGGTGAGGTCTTCCGCCTTACCGTTGACCTTCTCGAGCGCCTGATAGATCGGCACCGTACCGATCGGCACGGACGCATTTCGCAGAATCCATTCGCGCGTCTCGTGAATATTTTTGCCGGTCGAAAGATCCATCACCGTGTCCGCGCCCCATTTGGTCGCCCACGTCATCTTCTCGACTTCTTCTTCGATCGTCGATGCGACGGCGGAATTCCCGATGTTTGCGTTGATTTTCACGAGAAAGTTACGGCCGATGATCGACGGTTCGAGCTCGGGATGGTTGACGTTCATCGGCAATACGGCGCGGCCGCGCGCGATTTCGCTGCGCACGAATTCGGGTTCGACGCCCTCGCGCAGCGCGACGAATTCCATCTCGGGCGTAATCTCGCCCCGGCGCGCGTAATGCATCTGCGAAACGTTGGCACCCGGTTTCGCCCGGCGCGCTTTACGCGTTGCGGCGAACCGAATCGTATCGAGTTCCGGCATCGCTTCGCGGCCCAAAC
>CAXTIY010000160.1:0-7873 GCA_964244215.1 uncultured bacterium | reverse complement strand
GCGCCACGGCGCATCGTCGTCCGGGGCGTGCGCGTGCATCTCGGAACGCAAACGGTAAAACTCCGCTCGCGCTTCGGCTCCGAGTTCTTGCGGGTTCAGCCGCGCGAGCGACGCGCGCGCTTCGCTCGGATCGTCCCGCAGGAGAATGAAACTCGCGCTACGCAATGCGAGATCGCTTGCGAGTGCCGTGTCGCTCCCGGCGAGCGTCGCGCGCGTCGACTCGAGCAGCGCGATCGCATCTTCGCGCCGGCCGTCGGCGGCGATCGTGCCCGCAATGAGTTTGCGCGCGCGCACGAATAAGGCGGGCTCTCGCGTGCGCGCCCAAACGGCGACCGCTTCGTATTCGGCGATGCCGCGCTCGAGTTCGTGTGCGTACACGAGCACCTTGCCGAGTTCGAGCCGCACGCGCGCTACGGCGGCTTCGTCGTTGCCGTGCGCGACGAACGCGCGCTCGTACCAGCGGATGCATTCGTCGTATGCGAACTGCGCGCGTGCGAGCGCGCCCGCCGCCTCACACGGGCCCGCGGCGCGCGCGTAATCGCCGCCGAAAAAGTGATGGTGCGCGATCTCGACGATCGACGTCGCCGCGTCGTTACGCGCTTCGAGCGCGGCTGCGATGCGGCGGTGGACCCGCTTCGCGACATGCTCGGGGATCTCGGCATACATGACGTCGCGCGTTAGCGCGTGCCTGAACGCGTAACGTCCGGTCGCTTCGCCCGGAACGAGTAGCTGATGCTCGACGAGCCTCGCGAGTTCGGCCTCGCTCGGGGCGGCAGCCTCGCCACTTGCGGCGCGCAGTTCGGAGAGGTCGAAATCGCGTCCGAAGAGCGCGGCCATCTCGAGTGCGGCGCGTTCGCGCGGCGAGCAACGTTCGACGCGTTCTCGTACGATCGCGTGCAGCGAAATGGGAATCGTCGAAGGGCGCGCATGCGGTAGCGCGAGCCCATCGACGGCATGCCGCAGTAACTCTTCACCGTAGAGCGGATTGCCGTCGCTGCGGCGCGCGACGTCCGTCAACAAAACGCGCGGTACGCGAACGCCCGTACCGAGCGCGCGCTCGAGCAGACCGACCGTCTGTTTCAGTTCGAACCGCACGAGCCCGATCGAACTCACGCTGCCTTCGCGCGCGAGCTTGCCGAGCGCGATGAAGTTCGCGTGACCGGGCACAATTTCGTTATCGCGATACGAGATGATGAATAACGCGCGCTGCGTCTGTGCCCGAGCGACGAGCAAGCGCAGCGCCGACACGAGTTCGCGGCTCGCCCAGTGGAGGTCTTCGATGATGACGACGGTCGCACGGCGCTCGAAGACGCCTGCGAACGTTGCGAGCAACTCTTCGAGCTGCGCTTCCAGCGACGGCGCCTCTCGAAGAAACGCCGTCGCTTCCCCGAGCAGGGCCAAAACGTCGACGAGCGGCCCGAAGGGGCTTTGGGCGAATTCACGGCATTCCGCGCGCACGAGCCGCGCGGTCGAGCGTCCGCTTGCGAGGCCGAACTCCGCGATCAGTCGCGATTTTCCGATCCCCGCCTCGCCTGCCACGAGCACGGCGCCTCCGCGCCGTTCGCCCGCATCGCGCCGGCGAGATAAAAGATGATCGAGTTCGCGCGTACGGCCGACGAAATCACGACAACGAATGGGAACCGAGAGCATTGGGTGACGATCTTCAGAGTGCCGGATACACGGCCCTCGGCGCGGCACCATCCAAGAGTAGGGTTCTCCCTAATATCTTTACGCTTGCCGAGCGGCTACGCTCTGGGCATGAACTCGCGTCGCCGCCTCTCCCCCTCGCTCGCGCTCGCTGCCCTTGCAGCGGCGGCGCTCTTGCCTTGCAGCGCAGTCGCGGCCTCCGGCCTTCCGGGCCATGCCGTGCCGTCCGGTTTGCACGCCGTGGAAGGGAAAGCGGGCGGCCGAATCGTCGAAGGCCCGCTTTCGAAAGCGTCGTCGCCGGACGCCGCGTTTCGCACCGGTCTCGCTCGCGTGCGGCACTACTTCGACCGCGCACCGCACGTAATCGGCGCGGTGCGCAGTAACGATCGGACGTTGACGCTCGCGCTCTTTAAAGCGACGCTCGGCGGCACGCCGGTCGGCGGCTACATTTTAACGACGTACGTCGCGCACGGCCCTTCGCATCTCGACGTACTATTCGATCGCGTCGACCGCGCGAGCCGCACCGTGAATCCGATGCTCGCGCAAGTAAGCGCACTTCATCCGTCGCCCGGGGTCGCAACCTCGTCCGGCGGCAGTGCGGAGCCCTTACACGACGTCGTATCGCAGGACGGAACCGTGCACGCGCAGCTCCCGGCGGGCTGGCACACGACCCTGTTCGGTCAAGGACAAATGGCGGCCGTCGGCCCGAATCGAGCCGAGGTCGATCAAGAAGTATCGTTGCAATTCTTGGACCCGAACGGTTCCCTCGCCCGTTCGCAGCAACAATTGCAATCCTCCATGAGGAACCCGCTCCCCGGCCAAGGGATCGTGGTGCCTTATACGAGCGACGTGCGCCAAGCTTATTATAACGCGCTATCCGCACTCATCAGGCGCGGTATCGTGCCGCCGACGCAAGTTACGATCGAGCATGCCCGCGCGTATCCGCCTAATTCGGACGGCTCGAATACGGCCGAGCTCATCGGTACGAGCGTGAAGAACGGCCGCACCGATCGTTTCGACGGACAAGTGCTCGTCTCGCCACTTAACCCGTACGGCGGCTGGACGTTGTCGATCAAGATGATCTCGTCTTCGAAAGATACTTTCGAGCACGACATGCCGACGTTGCTTGCCATCTTCAACAGCTACAACGTCGATCAACACAGGCGGGATCAACAAGTCGCCCTTTCGATCCAGGGCAATCAGGAGGGCATGGCGCGCGGAAACGCGATGATGGCGGCCACGCGAGCGCAGATGTTGGCGACGTTCAACGCTTCGATGGACCACGCGCGTTCGGTGCAAAGCGGCATCGACCGTTCCACCTCGGGCTTCGTTCACTATCTCAACGACACGACGGTCGTGGAGAATTCGAGTGGCGGCCGTTCGAGCGCGGATGCCGGCTTCGCGCAAAGCGTCGTCGCTAACGATCCGCAGAATTTCCGCATCGTACCGGTTAGCGAATACCGCAGCGGCGATTAACGCCGCACGTCGCGCAGGTCGGGCGAGCGCGCGAGGGCAACGATCGTTGCCGATGGCAAGAATCGCTTCCTCGCCGGCTCGGCTGGAAGCCGTACGTCGCGCTCGCGGCTTCTCGCAGCGTACGCTCGCGGAAGCCGCCGGCACGACGCGGCAAGCAGTCGGCGCGATCGAAAGCGGAGGCATGCAGCCGAGCGTCGGCATCGCACTCCGGCTCGCGCGCGCTCTCGGAACCTCCGTCGAAGAGCTGTTCGCCCCAAGCGATGCCGGCGCGCCGCCGCCTTCACGCGTTGCTACGGCTACGATCGCCGGACGCATCGTGCGTCACGCGCTGCTAGAAGACCATCTGTCGATCGAGCCCGCGGAAAGTGCCGTGCCGACCGTGTTTATCGGCGGCTGCGATCTCTCGGCCGGCTTCCTATCGCGGCACGCGATGGCGCGTTCGCGCGACGTGCGCGTCCTGTGGTTAACCCGGACCAACCGCGCCGCGCTCGATGCCCTGTCGCGCGGAACGATCCACGCCGCGGTCGTGCATCGACCCGCGAACTCTTCGGCTACTCGCTTGCCTGCGGGCACCGTTCGCTTTGAGATCGCGATGACGCAAGCCGGTTGGCTTTTCGCGCGCGGCAACCCGCTCGGGTTGCGCGGCGCCTCCGATCTCCTCGCGAAGAACGCTCGCTTAGCGAACCGTCCGGCGGGGGCCGGAGCGCGCGGACTGCTCGACGAGCAGTTGCGCCGCGCGAAGCTCGATCCCGCGCGCGTCTGCGGATACGAGCGCCAACTTCCAGGACAACTCGATGCCGGGCGCGCCGTCACGCAGGGTTTCGCGGATGCGGCAGTCGGCATGGCGAGCGCCGCACGCGTCTCGGAATCCGATTTCGTACCGCTCCGCGACGAGCGCTGTACGCTCGTCGTTCCGAGCGGAGCGCTCGGTACGCCGGAGATTCGCGCGTTGCTCGATGCCCTTCGCTGCGCACCCTTTCGCCGCGACCTCGAAGCCTTGCACTCTTACGACGTTACGAGAATTGGAGAACGCATCTCATGAACCGGCGCGAGATACTGGCAGGCGGATGCGCTTCGCTCGCACTCATCGGCCGTGCGGCCGCGGCGGCGGACCTGGCGACGCTCGACGTCGCCTATGCCGGCTCGATGGGTTCGATGATGGAAGGCCCGATTAAAAGCGGCGCGGCGCAGACGCTTGGGATAGCGATGCAAGGCCGTGCGCAAGGGTCGGACGCGCTCGCGAAATTAATTATCGGCGGCAGCATCGCACCCGACGTCTTCGTGCCGGTCACGGCGAGTCCCATGCGCACGGTGTTGCAGGCGGGCAAAGCACGCGTCGCGATTCCGGTCGCGCGCACGGAAATGGTGATCGCGTACAGCCCGAAGAGCAAGTACGCGCAACAATTCGCGGACGCAGCGAGCGGCAAGAGCGGCGCGATGCCGTGGTGGCAACTTCTAGAACAGAGCGACGTCCGTTTCGGGAGGACCGATCCCGCAACCGACCCGCAAGGCCGCAACATCATCTTTACCTTGCAGCTCGCCGAAACGTATTACAAGCAACCGGGCTTGGCGCTAAAAATAATCGGGTCGACCGATAATCCCGCGCAGATCTTTAGCGAGCCGACGGTTCAGGCGCGCCTGCAGAGCGGCGAGCTCGACGCGGCCTCTGCGTATAAAATTCAGCCCGGGCCTTTCGATCTACCGTTTATCGCGCTCGCTCCCGAGATCAATCTCGGCAATGGGGCGATGCACGCGCAATACGCGCAGGCGTCGCTCGCACTAGCCGGCAAGACGTTTCATCCGGACGCGCTCGTCTATTACGCCGCCGTTATCGAAGGCTCCGCAAAAACGGATAAAGCGCACGCGTTCGTCGATTGGCTCGCGAGCGGCGCGCAACCGATCTTCAAGCAATACTTCTACGATGCGCCGATGAACGCAGCGACGCTGCATGCCTGACGTTCTCGGGGCGGCCGTCGCGGCCGTACACGTTGCGATCACGGCCGCGACCTTGCAAGGGCTACCGCACCGAACCATTCCGGCTACAGCACG
The DNA here is from genome assembly GCA_964244215.1 of uncultured bacterium. Classification (GTDB taxonomy): domain Bacteria; phylum Vulcanimicrobiota; class Vulcanimicrobiia; order Vulcanimicrobiales; family Vulcanimicrobiaceae; genus CAXTIY01. Next base: position 2,701 of record CAXTIY010000160.1, on the reverse strand, counting down.
AAGGACCATTTCGGCTCGTCGTTCCGGGTGAAAAGCGTGAGGCAAGGTAAAGTTCGCCAGGTTACAGCCGTCGACGTGGAGGACGCACCGAAACTATGAAGATCAGCGCGCGCAACCAACTCAGCGGTACGATTAAAACGGCGAAGCTCGGCGACGTCATGGCGGAAATAACGGTCGAAGTCGATGCCGGTCAAGTCGTTGCGGCAATTACGCGTACGTCGGTCGAATCGCTCGAACTCGAGGTGGGAGATAAGGTAACGGTCATCATCAAGTCGACCGAGGTGATGATCGGTAAGTAGATCCGGATTGCTCCTAAAGCGAAGCGCGGCTGCCGTCTTCGCACTGGCGCTGCTCTATCCGTTCTTCGGACTCTTCGTGCCGGTGGGTCCTTGGCGCTGGGGCGACGGCTCCGCGATCCTCGGAGCCGTGCGCGTGTCGCTCGTCTACACGGCGATCGCGATGTGCGTCGTCGTGGCGCTCGGAACGCCGATGGCGCTCTATATCGCGCGCGCCGCGAAGCGCGAACGCTTATGGTGGCAGGCGCTGCTGCTCGTTTCCGTACTCGTGCCGCCGCTCGCGCTCGGCATTCTGCTTTCGCTTTCGTTCGGGCCGCACGCGCTCGGGGCGTTTCTCGATCGCTTCGGTCTCAAGATGACGAATACGCCGCTCGCGTTCGTCGTCACGCAAGTTTACGTTAGTATCGGATACTACGTCTTGGGGGCGGTTGCGGCGCTCGACGGCGTGCCGCACGCGCTCGAAGTGCAAGCGGGCCTGCTCGGACTCGCGCGCTGGAACGTTTTCTGGCGCGTCACGTTTCCCATCGCGCGACTAGGCTTCGCGGTCGCGCTCAGTCTCGCGTGGGTGCGAGCGCTCACCGAATTCGGAGCGGTCGTGATAACCGCGTATTATCCCGCGGGCATGCCGGTCGCTATTTGGACGAGTCTCGAAAATTTCGGATTACCCGCGGTCATGCCGCTGCTGATCGTCTTTCTCGTGACGGCCTTACCGCTGCCCTGGCTCGCGCACGTCCTCGCGCAGCGGCGCTTGCGCGATGCTTGACGCGCACGTCCTTAAGGCGCGACCGCTCTTCACGGTCGACGCGAAGGTGCGAATCCTGGCCGGTGAAGCGTGCGGGTTGTTCGGCGTTTCCGGCTCCGGAAAGAGTACGATTCTCGCTTGCATCGCGGGCGCCGAAGTCGCCGATGGCGGCCACGTTACGTTCGGCGACCTCGCACTCTTTCCACCGCCGTTACCGCTCCACCGCCGCCGGATCGGTTATCTCACGCAGGCGGCGAGTCTCTTCCCACACTTGCGCGTCGACGAGAACGTGCGCTTCGGAATCGAACGGGCCGCCCGCGAAGCGAGCGAAGCGTGGATAACGGAACTGCGCGACCGCTTGGACCTCGGCGCGATCTGGAACGCGCCGGCTCACGCGATTTCGGGCGGCCAAGGGCGCCGCGTCGCGCTCGCGCGCACGCTCGCGCGCAGACCTGCGCTCGTCTTACTCGACGAGCCCTTCGGCGGGCTCGACCGCCACCTCGTGCGCGAACTGCTCGAGGCCCTCGGCGACTGGCAACGACGCCTCGGCTTCGCGTTACTCGCCGTCGACCACGAAGCGGACGTGCTCGCGCGACTCGCGCCGCGCGTCATCGCAATCGAGCAGGGACGCGTCGTGCAAGACGCACCATGGGCCGAGTTGCACGCAAACCCTGCGACGCCGCTCCTCGCGCAGCTTATCGCGCCGCTCTAACGGCGTGTCGGGCTTCGCCCGACTTCCTGGACCGCTATTTAGCGGCGGCGTCGATCTCCGTTACGATCCGGTCGGCATGATAGACCTTCTGCAATCCGGCGAGCAACGCTCGGCTATCGACCGCGACCGAGCGATTGCGCACTGCATCGTAACCGAAATTACCGCCGAGCGAATAGATGTTTCCGTCGAAGATCAAACCGATCACGCGACCCTCCCGATCGACGAGCGGGCTCCCCGAATTACCGCCGATGATGTCGTTCGTCGTCGTCAGATTCATCGGCGTCGCACCGTTTAGCGAAGCCTTGGCATCGAGCCAGCTCGCGGGCAGCGCGTAAGGCGCGGCTCCGCTGGCACGATCGAAGAGCCCGCGTACGTTCGTATACGGCGCGACGGGCGTGCCGTTCGCATCGAACCCTTTCACGGCCCCGTAGCTTAGGCGCAACGTAAAGGTCGCATCGGGATTAACGCTCGTGCCGTAGATAGCGAACCTGGCCTTCGCGATGCGTTCGGCCGCCGCGCGCGAGGGCGCGTCGATGCGCGCTTCAAAGTCGCTGCGCACGGCGCGAGCATCGGGATCGATGCGCTTGGCAAATGCAATCATGGGATCCGTCGAGGCGTCGATCGCCGCCTGACCGCCCGTGAGCAACGCTTTGCGCACGGCGGGGTCCGCGAGCTTGGTGCCCAGGATCAGCCGATGCGCGAGACCCTCGGGCGATTCGTTGCCCAAGACCTTCTTCACGAGCGGGTCGTCCGTGCCGAGCGTGCGGCGCATCTGTGAGAGCGAAAACGCGAGGCCGACTTCTTCGTAATCCGGATAGATCGGGGCGACGGCGGTCAACTGCTGCTCGATCAGTACGAGACCTTGATCGGTATACTCCGGGAGCCGCTCGCCGTTCGGTTTCTTTCGCTCGGCGGCGGCACGGACGAGCGTGCGCGCAGCCTCAAAGAGTT
>CAXTIY010000159.1:3464-7881 GCA_964244215.1 uncultured bacterium | reverse complement strand
CATCCGGTGTTCGTCAACCGTACGGACGCCCACACGATGCTCGCGAATAGTGTCGCGATGCGACTCGCCGGTATCAATAAAAATACGGCCGACGTTCCGTTCGGTTTTATCGAGCGCTATGCCGATGGAACGCCCACGGGCATCTTCGTCGATAACGCGCAATCGCTCGTCGCGCGTTTCATTCCGCCGCCGTCGGAAGAGCTGTTCGTCGCTGCGATTCGGGCGGCGCAGCGCCACGCGGCCGCACACGGCGTAACGAGCATCGCCGATATGGGCTTGATTTACGGCGATGATGAAACGCGCGCCTCACTGCTGCGCGCGTACCAGACATTGCTGCGCCGGAACGAATTAACCGTGCGCGTGCTGCTGCACGTGCCTCTTCCGAATTGGAAGATCTTGGCGGATCTCGGGGTCGCCTCCGGCTTCGGCAACGATAAGCTTAAGATCGGCGCGCTCAAGTCTTTTTCCGATGGGTCGCTCGGATCGCGAACGGCCTGGTTTCATGAGCCGTATGCGGATACGCCCGGCAACCGGGGTATGTGCAGCAACGAGTTCCGAGACGTCGAGGCGATGTACGCGCGGCTTCGTTCTGCCGACGCGCATGGTTTGCAGATAGCGATCCACGCGATCGGCGACCGCGCGAATCGCACCGTTCTCGATCTGTTGGAACGGCTCGTCCGAGAGGAGGGCGAGCGCGATCGCCGCCTACGCATCGAGCACGCGCAACACGTCGCGCCGCAGGATGTCGAACGCTTCGCAAGACTCGGCGTCGTCGCATCGGTTCAACCGGCGCACTTTCTCGACGACGTTCGATTTTTAGAGGAGCGCGTCGGCGCGGTGCGTTCCGAACAGGCGTACGCGTTCCGAGCGCTGCTCGATGCCGGCGTACACGTTGCCTTCGGCTCCGACTGGTGGGTCGCACCGCTCGATCCGATGGTCGCGATCTATGCTGCGGTGACGCGAGCGCCGTCGCAGGCTCTGACCGTCGCCGAGGCCATACGTTGCCATACCATGGGGTCCGCTTACGCTTCCTTCGATGATACGATCAAGGGCTCTCTTGCGCCGGGAAAGCTGGCCGACATAACGGTGCTCTCCGAAGACATCTTCGCCATCGCGCCCGAAGATATTCGCAACGTAAAAACGGAATTGACGATCTTCGACGGCATCATCGTATTCGACCGCTCGGCGCACGAAGGGCGATCGGCCGGAGCAGAACGTGTTCGTTAGACCCGCTTGGAAGCCGGAATCGGCGCAAGAGATTTACCGATTCATCGAAGCGCATCCGTGGGCCGCGCGTGGCTAGAAACGCTGACCGAACGTTACGAAAGCGCCTTTGACAATGGGTGGAACAGCCAAGAGATCGCACCGGATGGAGTGACCCGCCGCTGGCTGCGATCGTCGGTTTTGAAGTTACCGTCGAACGCGTCGCTGCTGGCATCGTTCGACCGGCGCTCGTATGGTCGCTTGCGTCGACGACTCGGGTGACTGCCCAGCAGAGACTCAAAGAATTCCTCGCACCGGCGCTTTCTCACAGTACGCGTTAACCATTTAAGCCTCATACGACGCCTCAAATCAGACAATCGTGAATATGAGGCGTCATCTTGATCGACTAGCACGCGCTTTTGTGAGACGCGTGGCAAGCAACTCTCGAATGCTCTCTGCCGATGACAATGGTAGGACAGAGTATTGATCCACGCCGATGTGCTCGTAAACGGCCGGTTGCCGAAAACCAAGGACTTTTTGTGATGCCAAGCACATGGCACGAGAGCGCCATATGATCGAATCTATGATAGTGCCTAAGCGAACGTATGCAGCTTGGTAAGCGACGTCGACGCGGCCCCCGAACTCACCGAGCGCCAGCAGGCTGCGGTTGCATTTCGCGGGGGTAACCTGCTCGTCAAAGCGGTTCCGGGCTCCGGAAAGACACGCGTCATCGTCGCTCGCTGCGAGTCGCTGCTTGCCGAAGGCGTCGCGCCGGCAGCGATGCTACTGCTCACGTTCTCACGTCGCGCCGTTGGCGAGTTGCGCGATCGGTTAGCCGCCAAGCTCGAACCCGCAGAACTGCCCGAGATTCGAACGTTCCACGGTTTTGCCGCGAGGTTACTTGCGGATGCGGGCGATAGCGGGCACTCGCGCAGGCTGCTTTCGGAACCCTCCGAGCGCGCACTCTTCGATCGCACCGTCGCGACGACAAACCTTGAGACGCTACAGGACGGCGTCGTTCGATCGCCGCTGTTCCGCGAAGTGGCCGCGGCACGGGTTGCCGAACTCCGTAGAGCGCCGGCGGAACGTGTTGCAGATTTGGCGGGCCGAGCGACGGAGCGCCTGCGTGACGTAATCTCTCTCGAAGCCGAGCAACGGCGGCTACGCGCAGATCTCGGTGTGGCCGACTACGACGATCTCGTCGCGCGCGCCGTGACTCTCGCTAAAACGCCCGGCAGTGAAGTCGCGCTCGCCCTGCACGGCCGCTATGAGCATGTCCTCGTCGATGAATTCCAAGATACCGACGCGCTGCAGCTCGAATTGCTGCAATGCCTCGACGCGACGGTGTTTGCGGTTGGTGACGAGGATCAGGCGATCTACGGCTTTCGCGGCGCGGCACGCAACGCGCTCGACCGCGCGAGTAAAGCGCTTGCGATGACCGAACTGCCGCTCGCCGACAGTTTTCGCTGCCCCGAGAACGTATGCGCGCTCGCCCGCACGGTTCAGCCGAAATCGACCTTAACCTCGAGCGTGAAGCACGATGGCGAGATCGCCTTTCGGCGCACCGCTTCCCCGCGCGACGAAGCCGCGTTCATCGGCGACCAAGTGGCCGCCGCAATCAAAGCCGAAATACCCGAACGTGAAATCGGCGTGCTCGTGCGCGCGGCCGAACCGATGGCGCGGCTCGTCGAACGCGACTTACGCGCTCGGGGGATCGCCGTCGCGCGGCACGGCGGCGAGAACGTGCTCGACGATTCGGCGGTTGACGCGATTCGCGCCTCCCTCGAAGCGCTCGCGAATCCCACCGACCCTGCATCGTGGCAGCGTCTGCTCGGCCACCCTGCGTTCGGGCTCGCGCCGCTTCCGCTGCGCTTCGCACTTCACGCCAAACCGCCGCGCAACGTCGAAGATGCCTGCGCGCTTCTCGAGCATTCGCATCTAACCGCGCGCGTCGATAGCGTTCGCTTCGCCGCAGCCTTACGCGCGGCGCACGAACGATGGCTTGCGAACGATCCGGTAGGTGCGGGCCGTGCGTTCGCCGCCGGAGCCGACGTGCTCGGCTACGTAATAGAGAGCGAAGAAAACGCGATACGCCGCTCTTCCGCAAACCTCGAGAGCTTCTTCGCCGGCCTCGGCGACGTGCGTTACGTGCAAGAGAAGCTCGGAGGCGACGTTTCGTCAAGGATCGTATTCGAAACGTTCGTCACGTGCAGCGATACGTGGCGCGCGACCGGCGAGTCAGTCGATGCCGAAGAGGGCGTCCGCGTACTCACCGTCCACGCAGCCAAAGGCCTCGAGTTCGAATTCGTTGCGATCGCGGACGCCGTCGAAGATCGCTTCCCGCAAGCGTGGCGTCCCGACGCGCTCCTTAGCGACGAGGATCTGGCGACCGCGCGCGCGTGTGGCGTCGATCTCGGCACGCTCCCGAACGAACACGATGCCGAAGAACGGTCGCTATGGTACGTCGCCGTGACGCGCGCGAAGAAAACGTTGCTCGTGACGTGGTCGCAGACCGCGCTCGACGGCTCACCGCAGCGTCCGAGCCGCTTCGTTCCGCTCGACGAACGAACGCGCGAGGCCGCGGGCAAGAGTTTCCGCGCCGCGCTCGCTTACGACGGAGCGCCCGCGCTTCGCGAGATCCAGGCGCTGAGTCCCGCGCGTTTGCCACGCCCCGTATCGCCGAGTTCGCTCGAGACGTGGCTCTCGTGTCGCCGCCAATTCTATTACGGTAAGCTGCTGCGCATCGAGAGCAGCGAGCAAAACTTTAAATTGAAGCTCGGCTCGCTCGTACACTTGGCAATCCAACGCTTCCATGCCGGAACCAGCGACTTCCGCGACGTCGCCGAGAACGCAAGCCTCGCGTGGACCGACGCCTTACGCAAATTTGCGCGGGAACTCGTTACGACGGGCGAATCGCATGGCCGTCACATAGTTGCGTTCGACACCAAGCGCGAATGCGACGCCGCACTGCGCGTCGCCGATCGTCTGCTGGCGCGTTACGCTCGCAATCTCGAAACGTCAGCCCGTCAACCGGACCGCGGCTTCGAAGTCGTTTCGATCGAGGAAACCGTGAAGTTCGAAGTAGGCGAGGTCGCGTTCTCCGGCAGGATCGATCGCATCGATCGTCTCGCCGGCGGCAAGCTCGAACTCGTCGACATTAAAACCGGCAAACCGAAAAAGAACGGCATCGTCGACGCGTTTACGAAGCTCGGGG
>CAXTIY010000159.1:0-3364 GCA_964244215.1 uncultured bacterium | reverse complement strand
ACGTTCCTCGTGCCGTGGACGACGGACGAAATCGTAAAACTCGAACCGACGAAGATGGCGCAAACCTGCAAGTATTGTGACTTCGTGCGCATCTGCCCGGGCTTTCTCGAGGACGACGAATGATTACGGAGTGGTGGCGCAAGGCGCTCGGCGAGGATCGCGAGCCGAGCGAAGATCAAATCTCGGCAATTACCGCGCCGCATACCGGGCGCCGCAGCGTCAACGCGGGCGCGGGCACGGGTAAAACCTCGACGCTTGCGCTACGGGCGTTGTACCTGATCGAGTCCGAATACGTCCGTGCGGACCAGATCGTCGTCGTGACGTTCACGAAGAAAGCCGCTGCCGAAATCGGTTCGCGCATCGCCGATACGCTGGATCGTGCGATCGAAAACGGCGCGCGCATCGCGAACGACGGTCGGGGCGTACGTTGCACGACGATTCACGGGCTCGCCTCGGACATCAGGCGCGAGTTCGCATTCGACCTCGGTTTGGACGCACCGCCGACGGCCGTAAGCGACGCCGAAGCGCACGCGATTTTCAGCGAAGCGTTCCGGACGTTGCTCGAGGATCGCCTCGACGTCGATGCGGGCGCATTACCGCTCGGCGAAGTGAACCTCGCACACCTCGAACGCGATCTCGGCAAGCTCGCGCTGGAACTGAAGAATCATGGCACGTCGCCGGAAACGTTCGAGTCGAAAGCGATCGCGGCATCCGAGCGCTTTGGCAGGCAGAGTTGGGGGCAACTTTACAACGTCGGTAAGCAGAAGAATAGGCCGAAGGTCGGTTGCGAACCGAAGATTGCCATCACGCAAGAAGCGATCGTGCTTGAGGCGGAGCAGGAGCGCGCGAACGTCCGAGTCGTTGCCGCGCTTCTGCGAGAGTATGACCGCCTTCTGCGCAAGCGCGGCGCCGCGACGTATGGCGATCTAATCGGTGAGACGACGGCATCGCTAAGGGCGCGGCCGAACATCGTAGCGCGTTTGCGTGCGCGCTGGCGCTACGTGCTGCTCGACGAAAGCCAAGATACGAGTACGCTCCAACTTGCGTTCATCGAAACGCTCTTCGGAGAGCCGGGCGAACCTGGCGCGGCGGGCATGATGCCCGTCGGCGATGGACGTCAAGCGATTTACGGCTTTAACGGTGCGGACGAAAAAGTGATGGATCGCCTGGCGAACGTCTCCGACTCGAAGTACCCGCTATTCGTCAACCGCCGCTCGTTTCAAGAGATTGTGGACATCGGTCATGCAGTGCTCGAGTCTGTCGGTCTCGTCGATTCGACGCAGAAACTGCAAGCGCATAACGGTCCGGGCACGCTCGCGTGTATCCGGCTGCAGAATTTTGGCGTGACCGGTCAACCGATTAAAGATCGTGTCGAAATCGAAGCGAAGGCGATCGCGCGCGAGATCGCGCGGCTCTTGAGCGACGGCGAAACGCAGATGAGCGATATCGCGATCCTCGTACGCCGTCGCACACACGCCGCCGTCTATTTGAAGGAGCTCAACCGCCACGGCATCTCCGCCGCGCTCGACCGTCGCAGCGGCTTGTTCGTGGCGGACGAGATTCGCGACCTACTCGCGTGGATGGCGCTGTTAGTAGACCTTAGCGACGAACGGGCTGCCGTACGCGTCCTGCAATCGCCGTTGTGCGGCTTAAACGACGCCGCAACGATCGCGCTTGCGACACCACGCCATTGGCTCGAGCGATTTTTTCGCGACGATATGCGCGAAGAGCGCGATGGTGATCCCGTGGCTGCGCTCGATGTGGATACACAAGAGCGTCTAAGCCGCGTTCGCGAACTTCTCGTAACGCTGCTACCGCTTACCTCGCTTCCGTTGCCCGCTGCAATGCAGAGCCTTCTCGAAACGCTTCCGATCGCCGCGAGCTACGTGAGCGTCGGGAAAAGCGAAGGTGCGGAAACGATCGGCGCACAGGCGATCGCGAATCTCGCTAGTTTCGAGGTGCTCGCGCGCGAGTTCGCAGCCGATCACCCGAGCGCGCGATTGCGCGACTTCGCGGAAGACATCGAGCGCCAAATTCTTTACGACGACGACGTGCAAGAAGCGGAGCTCGATCTCGATGGAGTGCGCATTCTCACGATCCATCAAGCGAAGGGCCTCGAATGGCCGTACGTCTTCGTCGCATGCTCGACGAAAAATCAATATGGTTCGCTCGGTATTCGCGATCGAGTCGTCAATTACGATCGCGAAACGGGCGCGTTCGCATTTAAGAACGACCTCGATGGACGCGAGACGTTTCGCTGGCTCTGCCTCTCGAGAGAACACGACCCGAGCGATGGTCGACTTTTGGGCGACGACGCGCCGCGCGCGAAAGCTGCCGCGAACGAGCAGGCACGCGTCTTCTACGTCGCGTTGACGCGCGCAAAGAAACGCGTCTACGTGACGGCTCCCGGATCGCCAACCGAGCCTAAGCGCGCTGCTACCGAGGCGCCATTTCTCAAAGCGATCCGCGATTGGGCGCGGGGCGAGGACGAGACCGTCGACCTCTGCTTTGAGGCGACCGAGATGCCGGTGCCGATCGGCGATAAACCGTGGCGCTCTTCGCAGCCGCTGCCGGTGGAACGCGCCGTCGTTTCATTCGATGAAGCGGCGTCGACGTACCGGCCGCGGATATCGTTCACTTCTATCTCGGCGTTCGAGACGTGCCCGCGTCAGGCGAGGTATCGCTATCGCCTGCATCTGCCCGACTTACAAGAAGCGCGTCCGCGATTCGTCGGTTTCGACGGCAACGAGACGCCTTGGGCCACGAACGCCGCGCGACTCGGCTCGCTCGTGCATCGTGCGCTAGAAATTTGGGGGCGCGCGCAGATCGATAGCGGGCACGCGGTGCCGGGCAGCGTCGTGACTCGTTTAACGTACGATGAGTCGTTCGAGCGTGCGCGCGACGAATTTGCCGATGTTACCGGAGTGGATTTGAAACGCGCGCGCGAGCGTGGGGAACGGGCCGTCGGCGCGCTCGCGGACTTTACGGTGCTCGCCGTCGAAGAGCCGTTCGAACTTCAGGTCGGCGGTGCACTCGTGATCGGTGCGGTCGATCTGATCGCGCGCGATCCGGACGGCGTTATTACGGTTGTCGACTATAAGACGGGCATGGCTGCCGGCGACAAGTACGCGCTGCAACTCGCGCTATACCGTCGCGTTGCGCAAACGCGTTACGCGGGCGAGCGGGTTGCGGCCGCGATTTTGCGGCTAGGAGACGGAGCGGACGGCGCGGCGTTCGAACGTGCGGCGCCTATTGCAGATGAAGAAGTCGATCGGCAGGTTGCAGGCGTGGGGCGGCTGACGGATGACGAGCCGCGCGTCGGCGTTTGGTGCCGCAGCTGCGCCTATCGTGGTTCGCCTTGTCG
>CAXTIY010000158.1:0-7906 GCA_964244215.1 uncultured bacterium | reverse complement strand
GTTACCGACGGCCTTCATACACAGAATTATGGACAGCGACTTGATCAGCGTCGGTCCGACCACGAGCGCGGACGAGGTCGCCGCCACGATCGCGCGCTACGATCTACTCGCGGTGCCGGTGCTCGACGAGCACGATCGGATGCTCGGCATCGTGACGGTCGATGACGCGATCGATGCGATCATGCCGGAGAAAATCGCGAACGCATTACCTCGCTTCGTACGGCATCACACCAAAGACCACAAGCGCGCGCCGGCTTAATTCTCTCGCTAGGAACCTCCGCTGATAATCTGCTGGATCGTATAACCGAGCGCGAGCGTGCCGACGATTACGACGGTCGCCCAGCCGACGATGTTCGAGGTTCGCGAGTTCACAAACTTTCCCATGACGCCCGTGCGATTGATGATGATCATCATGAGCACGAGTTCGAGCGGTAGCAAGATTCCTTGCACGACCTGCGAGTCGAAGATGAGCGGCAGCAGCGGAATGCCCGGAACGAGAACCAGCAGCGCACCCGCGATGATACCGAAGCCGAGCACGCCGAAGAACACGGGTGCTTCGCGCACCTTACGATCGAGCGATGCCTCGAAACCGAGCGCTTCACAAACGAGATAGCTCGTCGCGAGCGGCAAGACGGTTGCCGTGAAGAGGCCCGCGTTGATGATGCCGAACGCGAATAGGTCGGCTGCAAAGGGTCCGGCGAGCGGCTGCAGAGCGACGGCGATGTCCGATGCCTGCGTGATATGCACGGTCTGATGCGAAGCCTGCGCTCGTACGAAGATCGTCGCGGCATTGGCGATAATCATCGCCACGGCGATTACCATACCGAGAATCGAGCCGCTGATGACGTCGAGCCTGGTCATGGCGAGTTCGCTCACGCGCGCCCCACGCTCCACGATCGAAGATTGCAGAAAGAACTGCATGTACGGCGAGATCGTCGTGCCGATGATGCCGACCACCGTCACGAGAAAGCGGGAGTCGTGCAGATCGACCGTCGGAACGGTTAAGCCACGCGCGACCGCACCCCAATCGGGATGCGCGAGCAATGCGGAAACGATGTAACAGAGATAGACGAGAGAGAAGACGACGAAGACTTGCTCGACGCGTTTGGCACTGAGTCGCAGCACGAGCAAGAGTACGACTGCGACCGCCACGGGAACGGCGATATAACGAGAAACGTGAAATATTTCGGCCGCGGCCGCGATGCCGGCGAACTCGCTCGCCGCGAGAAACGTGTTGACGAACAGCAGCGACAGCATCGCGACGAACGTGATGCGGACGCCCAGTTGCTCGCGAATGAGCGCCGCGAGCCCCTTGCCCGTGGCGACGCCCATGCGTGCCGCCATCTCTTGGACGATGATGAGCGCGACGGCCAGCGGCACCATCACCCAAAGAATCGCATAGCCGAATTGCGCGCCCGCGATCGAATAGGTCGCGATTCCGCCGACATCGTTACCGGCCGAAGCCGTAACGAAGCCCGGTCCGAGAACCGAGAGCAGCATCAGAATATTGCGGAACCGACGCCGCTTCTTCGGAGCGCCCTCAGCGGACGCAAGCGACGAATCACTCACGGCAGATTTTCCGAAGCCATAGCTTCGGCCGGCGCGAAAATCGGATAGACGCCCTCACATACGAATTCACTGCTCTATAACTCCAGTGTCGCAGCCGTCACCTCTCGCAGCCTCGAGAACGCTCGAACGTACCAGGAGTCGTCCTAGGCGGAACGCAAACCCAAGTTAGGCAGTCCTAAATCTCGTGAAAGCGTATCCGTTGCAGTTCATCGCTCGCACCTTCGTCATCTTGCTCGCGCTCGCCGGACTGCCGGCGCTGGCACTGGCCGATGCCGACGAAGCACCGGCCGCAGCGAATGCGGGCCCGGTCGGCATGCAAATCTTAAGCGGGCCGATACCGGTCGCAACGCCGTTTGCCGGTGAGTCGAAGCTCGAGCCCCGTGCCGACGGGACGTACCGGGCGATTCCCGAGGTCCACGGGCGCGAGAAGCTCTTTCATATCGTCGCGCGCAACGCGCCCTGGACCCTCAAGCCGGGCATGACCGTAATGGCCAAAAGCTACAACGGCGTCGTGCCGGGGCCGACGCTCGTAGTCAACCAGGGAGATCGCGTCGTCGTCGATTTTCGTAACGAACTCGACATCGCAGACACCATTCACTGGCATGGTATCCACGAGATGCCGGTCGATATGGACGGCGTGCCGGGTTCCTCGCAAGTGATGGTGCCGCCGCACGGGTCGTTCCGCTATGCGTTCACCGCCGACCAGTCCGGAACGTTCATCTACCACACGCACGATCGTAGGGCGGTTCTCAACTCCGGTCTCTACGGCGGGCTGATCGTCGAGCCGACGCATCCGCGCCCGGAAGAACGGGCAAGCCGCGATTACTTAGAGATCATTTCCGCCTGGTACATCAATAGCGCGGGCGAGAGCGAGTTCACGCTCAACGGCAAAGAGTATCCAGCGACGCGTTCCCTCGAGGTTCGCGAGGGCGAGAAGATCCGCGTTCGCTGGATCAATATCTCGGCGGAAAGTTTCCATACGATGCACACGCACGGTCATTACATGACGTTGATCGCGCGCGACTCTCGGCCCATCACGAGTAAAGACGTCGAAGACACGGTCGAAATCGGCCCCGGGCAGCGTATCGATACGACGATCCTCGCCGATCAGCGGCCCGGCACGTGGATGATCCACTGCCACGTACTCGATCATATCGAAGACGACGGCGGCATGCCCAAAGGCCTCATCACGTCGCTGCACTACATCGGAACGCCCGACAAAACGACGGCGATGTACGACGCGATGATGACCACGATGAAGGCCAAGGATACCGTTGCCAACGGCGCCCCCGCGCCGCAGGCGGGCAAACTTTCGTTCGGCACGACGGCCATGCTCGGACTCTTCTCGGGTCTGACGATCTTCCTCGGGCTGCCGATCGCACGCGCCCGTAAACTCAAGCCCGGCGTCATCGGAATCCTCAATGCCTTCGCGATCGGCATCCTCGTCTATCTCGTCATCGAGATCGCGATGAACGCGCTCATTCCGGTCAATCGCGCGCTCTCGGCCTGGCATACGGGCGCTCCGTTTCCGAGCGCGCTCGTCGCGGCGCTCGCGGGCGGCTTGATCGTGGGGCTCGTCGGCCTCGGTGCCGCGTCGACGGCGATGGTGAAGCGCACGGCGTCGGCCGTTTCGGGCAGTCCGCTCGTGCTCGCAGCGATCATTGCGGTCGGCATCGGCGCGCACAACTTCGCCGAAGGGCTCGCGATCGGCGCTTCCGCCGCTTCGGGCGCGACGGCGGTCGCGGCTGGGCTGATCATCGGGTTCGCGTTGCACAACGCGACCGAAGGTTTCGGCGTCGCCGCGCCGCTCGCGGGCAAAGTCGTCCCGAGTTGGGCGCAGATCGGCCTCGCGGGCCTCGTCGCCGGCGGGCCGACGTTTCTGGGCTCCATGGTCGGCTACAGCTTTAACTCGCCCGTGCTCTCGGTACTCTTTCTCGCGACCGCGATCGGCGCGCTCGTCTTCGTGATCGGCGAGTTATGGTCGGTCCTGAAAAAGACGGGCGTGACGATCGCCGCGACGTCGATGGTAACGGCCGGCTTCGCGGTCGCCTTCGTAACGGAGATGATCGTCGACCTCAACGGCGGGTAGCGCCTCATACTACTCGACTTGGACGTTACCGAGCGGGTGTACCACGAATCCCGCCGGCTAATAATGTAGAGCGAGCAGCCCGTAAGAAACCGTATTACATGGATGTCGGCTCCGGCTTCCCCCTGTGCTTGTCGCGCGTCCGATAACCTTCAACGCCAATCGACCGGCGGGCGCCGGATCAATGGCCATCGCACTCAAGCCTTTGAAACGCGCTGGCTGCGCGAGATCATTACCCTACCGATGCTACGCAGCTAAACGAATTTTCCACGAGGATCGGCACGAATTTATAAGATGCACATGTTTCGCTTGGCGCCGGTGCTGTCTAGCGTGCTTGGAACGCTAAGTGCATTCTTGTTGGCTTGTGCCGACGCGCGGTCCACCACAACGCATCCAATGCTAGTTTCCATATCAACGATGCTGTTCTGTGCCACCGGCTCTGTTGCGCTAACTCCGTTTCACCCGCCGACAGGTTTCGAATCACAATTTGCAGTGGCGGTCGTTGAAATTAACAGCCCCAAGAAGATCGCGAACGCCGCAGTCTCAGGCTTCGTGGTGTTCGATCAGGCGCGAAAGGCGACAAGGCTTAAGCGCGTCGTTAAAGTCGAGGAATTTAACGACTACAGCATTACGACCAAGAATTGGCGCTTTGCGCACTACCTTGATAGCCATAAAACTTCTCCGTGGGACGGAACCATTCGCGCGGGGAGAATGCGCTTACGCGTACGCGTCGCGCTCGTCGACGAACCGGGAGGACTACCGGGACGATGCAGGCTTTCAGTCGGACCATACGCGATCGCCGGCCATCTTAACGGTTCGTGGCCCAGCTGATTGCGGACGCCGGACGACATTGACGGGAGCCCGGACGGCAAGCGCGCTGACGGGCTTCCTCATCTTCAGCGGTAAACAGGCACGCGCCGGCGTCAGAATTTCTCTACAACCATGCTTTCGATCAGCTTAGCTAACGGCCGTTTCCCTTCGAGCACGCAGGGGCGCGCGCGGTAGTTCGTTGTAACGTAAAGAAACGCAGTCGCCGTCTCCCCCAAACTTAAGGTTTATGGATGGATCGAAAGATACTTAGGAACGTCAACATTGACGGAACGTTCGGTCCCTCCGCCTTTGAGAGCTTCAACGGACTTCCGATCGACTGTGTCAGTTTCGTGGACGGGACTATGGAAGACGCACAAAGGATCATGTCCCGTGGTCGTCAGCCAAGTAACATCAAACGAGGTGTCTGGCAGCTTGGACGAACGAGCCTAGCTATTTCCGAAGACGGTGCGAACTATCAGATAAAGTGGTTCAAAGACGATTTAGCGATCGAGCAGTCAAGCCTTCCCTTGACTATGAGTGTCGTACCGAAGCTAGCTACGGGAATCTTACGAAGTTTCAAGCGGCATCCGATCGCGGTGAAAAATGCTAGGAACCATAGGCGAGCACTTGATCGCGACCGCACACGGCGCGGCTGCTAAGGAGGTCGTGATATTCAGTCACGCCGCTATTGTCACGGTGACGTGCAAAGCTCCCCAAAATGGACCCTTTGAGAGAACCTCTCCGCGGCTACACTAACTCGCATTTCCGTGGTGGCCAATCCGTATTTTGAAGTACGACGCGACGACCATCTGGATCTTCGAAAGTTCGGCCAGCTGGTTCCCAGTAAGGATTAAACGACGCTATTGGCATGAATCCAGCACGTTGCATTCGTTGCACTGCAGCTTCCCACTCGGCTTTATCGGGTAAATAAAACACGAGTAAGTTTTCGGGATCCGGCGGGCTATTATGCGTGGCTTCATGGTAACGCGTGAATTCTAAGTGATATGGTGCTCCCGGTAGCCCAAAGATGACCCCGTCGAATTTTTCATGATTTTCGAAAGATGCGAGTATCTCATAGCCGAGCCCATCACAGTAGAAAACGTTTAATCGCGCAGTGTCTTGCGTCGGACGGGCGATGCGTAGCGTTGGTACGTTCATGACGTATTGCTACGATGGCGGCTGGATTGACGGCCTGCTGCACTGCGCGCGCGCTCGGATAACGTCGACGTAGACCCCCGCCGCGCATAGGCTGACGACGTCGTCGAGCGCGCGGGACACGGCGCCGGCCCTTAGTCGCCGCTTCTTTCCAAGCGTCCGCGCCGCATCGCCGGCAACGGCCGCACGGATGACCCGGAAACCCGCTTCTTCGTACGCGACCGCGACGTCGCGCTGCAAGGCTTTGAGAAAGCGGCGTGTGGCGATACCCCGAACCAAGTAGCCGCCTCAAGTGAAAGCGCGGTCCAGATAGTAGGAACTATCGGGAACTTAGGACGCCTCATTCGCACGACGGAGGCTGCGGAGGGCTGCGGCCGAATTAGCCAGAGGCTCGGGCGGCACGCATGCCGATCGAGTACACGATAGCGAAAATCACGGCACCGAGAACCAGCATTCCGACGACCAGGCCCTTCGGGCGCCCCCGGCGTTCGAAGACGTTGGCCATCGCATACGTTCCGCCGTTGAGGATCGCGAGAATCCAATGTGCTGCGGGCGGGACCAGTTTCGTCACTCCCCACACGGCCCCACCTACGACGATCTGGAGGACGAGCACATACAGCACGATACGACGCGCCGGCAGCCAGAAAATGGCTGCGATGGAAACGAGCAAGACGATACCGGCCAGGGCGTTATGAACGCTGAGAAGTTGCATGTCCCTAGGTGCTTCGCGTGATCGATAGTCCCGTCATGTCGAACGACGAGCTCCTCGATTTCGCGGAAGGTCTCGCGCGCATCGCGAGCACGGGCGGAGGTCCTAAGGCCTTGGCCGCGCACCTCGGCGCGCTGCTCGAAGCGGCCGTACTCGTCGAGGACGGCGAATGGCGCCACATCGCGCTTACCGGTGCCGGGTCGCGCACCGTCCCGCCTTCGGCCCGCGAACCGATCGCTGCGGCCGGCAAAGCCGAAGGCATCGTCCCGTTGCAAACGCCGGGCGACCCCGTTGGCGGCTATGCGGTACGCATTCGCTCGGGCGACGTTCCGGCCGGCTGGCTTTCCGTCTTCCCGGCTTCGGCCCCGAGTGAAGGCCGGCTCGGCGCATTGCGCCTGGCGGCGGCGGCGATCGGCGTCGAGCTCTCGCGCGAAGCGGGCGGTGGCAAGAATCGCCGCAAATCGTTTTGGGACCGGCTCATCTCGCGCAGCTACGACGATCCGATCGAAGCGCGCGACGATGCGACGGCGCGCGGCATCACGCTCGCCTCGAATTACGTCGCCGTCGCGATCGAAGCCGAGGGCCTCGAAGAATCGAGCGCCGCGGCCAAAGTCGGCGATCTGCGGCGCTTGGCCTTGGAAACGCTGCGCTCGGGCACGGGCGAAATCGTCGTCCTCGAGCGCGGAGGCGGATTCGTATTCCTCTGCCCGGCACCCCTGGAAATCGACGCCGCGAACGCCCGCACCGCGGCGACGCTGATACCACGCGCGGTCGCGAAAGCCCACTTCACCGCGAAGATCGTCGGCGGCGTCGGACGCCCGGCGGAAGCGATCGCGGCCTATCGTACCGTGGAAGAGGCGCGCGAATCCATGTTCATCGCGCGCCGGCTTTTCGGCGGCTCGCGCGTGATGCCGTACGACGATCTGGGCGTGTATCCGCTGCTGCTGCGCGGCGGTACGTCGCAAGCCGATTTGCGCGCGTTCTCGGGCCGGGTGCTCGCGCCGCTACGCGCCTACGATGAAAAACACCAAACCGAGTTAATCCGGACTCTGCGGCTCTATTTCGACGTCGGACAGAACGTCAAGACGGCGGCGGCGGAGCTGTCGGTACATCGGCACACGGTCTTCTACCGTTTGCGCCAGATCGCCGAGATCAGCGAACACGACCTCGACTCCGCGCACGACCAACTCACTCTGCGAACGGCGATGGCGATCGATGCACTCAACTCTCACGAACGGTAAAGCCACGAACAAACGCGACGTCCTGCGGAGCGCGAAGGAGCGCGGCGTGCGGTTCGTGCGCATGTCGTTCGTCGACATTCTGGGCATCAACAAGAACGTAACGATTCCGGTCGGCGAGCTGGAACGAGCGATCGAAGGCAAGATCACCTTCGACGGCGGCTCGATCGACGGCTTCGTGCGCGGCGAAGAAGTCGATATGATGCTGCTGCCCGATCTCACCACGTTCGCGGTGTATCCGTGGACCGAGGGCGGCCACGTCGAAGCGCGGCTCATTTGCAACATCGCGACGCCGGACGGCGAGCCGTTCGAAGGATGCCCGCGCACCACGCTCGAGCG
>CAXTIY010000157.1:0-7913 GCA_964244215.1 uncultured bacterium | reverse complement strand
CTCGACGTGATGTTGCCGAAGATGGACGGACTCGAGATCTGTAAGCGCGTGCGTGCCAAGAGCCGCGTTCCGATCATCATGCTCACCGCGAAAGACCGCATTGCCGAGCGCGTCGGTGGCCTCGACATCGGGGCCGACGACTATCTGACCAAGCCGTTTTCGATCGAAGAGCTGTTGGCGCGCATACGCGCGCGGCTGCGAGAACGCCACCCGCAATCGCACGTGTTGAGCGTGAAAGATCTCACGCTCGATCGCGACCGCCACGAAGTCATTCGCGGAGGCCGCACGATCGCACTTACCGCCAAAGAATATGCGTTGCTCGAGTATCTGCTCCTACATCGCAATAAAGTGCACACGCGAGACGAGCTTTTTAACGGCGTCTGGGGCAGCGATTTCTTGGGCGATTCGAATTTGATCGACGTCTATATTCGGTATTTGCGTGGCAAGATCGATGACGGCTTCGAGGAGAAATTAATTTCGACGGTGCGCGGCGTGGGTTACACGCTGCGCGAGTGAGATTTCGCTCCCTCCGCTGGCGAATCGCGAGCTTCTACGCGATCTTGCTACTCATCGTGATCGCCGTCGTCGCAGGCGTGCTCACCGTCCAGTTTCGTTCGATCCTACTCGACCAAGCGCGCGATAAAGTCGACCGCGTCGGGTCCGATATCGCACAACTCGTGCAAGGCGACTCGGCGCTGAGCGCCGTCGGCGATGCGTCCCCGATCGAAAACGATCTCATCGGAACGGGGGCACTCGACCATTGGGCAGGGCCTTCTACGTTCGTCGAAATCGATACGGCGGACGGTTATCCGGTCGCCAAAAGTACGAATATGGGGAGCGCTATCTTTCCCCGGCAGCTGCCGACGCGCGCCACCCCCGTGGAATATCGCACCGAGCGCCTGCCGTCTCTCGGCACTTTCTTCGTACGCGACGAATTGATCCGCTATCCGGGGGTGACGATAATCGTTAAGGTCGGCGAAGCGCTCGATATCTACGACCAAACGCTCGGTCGCGTGCGCGTCCTGCTCGCCTTCGTCGTCGTCATCGCTGCGCTCGTAGTGGTCGGAGGCTCCTTCGCGATCGCGAGCAGCGCGCTCGATCCGATCGGCCGGCTAAGCGCCGCGATGGGCGAGATTCGCTCCGACCGGTTGAGCCGGCGGCTCGGTTGGTCGGACCGCCGTGACGAGCTCGGTTCGCTCGCACAGAGCTTCGATGCGATGCTCGATCGTCTCGAAGACGGCTTCGTGCGCGAGCGGCAATTCATTTCCGACGCATCGCACGAGTTAAAGACGCCGCTGACGGTCATCAATGCGAACGCCCAAATGCTCGAACGTTGGGCGGATCGCGATCCGGAGATACGCCGCGACAGTTTGCATGCGATCGCCGAAGAAAGTTCGGCGCTCGCGGCGATGGTCAACGGCATGCTGCTGCTCGGCCGAGCGGAATCGGGCGACGGCATTCCACGCGAGCCCGTGTCGCTCGTAAGCGTCCTCAATGAGGCGGTAGGCGCCACGCTCCCGCGCGCTGCGGAAAAGGGGCTCGCGCTCGGTTACGTACCTCCCGAAGTCGACGTGCGTGTGAACGGCGACGCGGCGCTACTGCGACAGCTGTTCACGAACTTGATCGACAACGCCATTAAGTTCACGGATGCGGGTCGCATCGACGTCGCTCTCGAGAAGAGCGGCGCGAGCGCCGTCGTGACGGTCGCGGATACGGGCGTCGGCATCGACGAGCACGCTCTCGGGCGCGTGTTCGACCGCTTCTATCGCACCGACGCCTCGCGCAATCGAGCGGTCCCCGGCACCGGCCTCGGCCTTGCGATCGTGCGCAGCATCGCGCGCGTCCACGATGGAACGGTCGAGGCCGAGCGTAAGCCCGAAGGCGGATCGATATTTCGCGTCACGCTGCCTATGCTCACGTCCCTCCAATGAACGGTTGGGAAGTATCGCGTAGCGTAGGCGCGTGGACTCGACCTGGGCCCGGGTAGCCCGTTTGACCCGCACGGCCCTGCTGTTTACGTTGCTAGGTGCCGTTAGTTCTTCACCCGCGGCACTCGCCGACGTCACGAACGTCGACGGAGAAAAGGCGCCTATCGTCCGCATCAGCGTTCGAGCGGGCGACGTTACCATCCGCACGTGGGATCGTTCCGCGGTACAAGTCGACGGCGATGCGACGCTCTCGGTCGAACGTCGCACGACGAGACAAGCCGGCGGCGAGCGGTCGATCCTCATCCCGGAAGCGGAGGCGAAGAACGCGCGAGATACCGTGACGTTGCCGGCCGAGAGTTTCGTGAGCGCCTTCATTCCGCCGGGCGAGCGGGACCTCGTCAGCGTCCGCGAGACCTCTCCCGATAATGCGGGACCCGTGACCGTTACGATTCCTTCGGACAGCGTCTTCGTCTTCGCGCATACCTCGAAGGGCGATCTCGAAGTACACGATTATCGCGGCGGCACGTTCGTCGGATTCGCGAGCCGTGGCCGCCTTTCGTTATTCGGCGTCGGCGGCACGGTCTTCGCGCAGACGGGGCTCGGCCCGCTGCTCGTGCGAGGCTCGAATTTCGACCGGCTGCGGGCGCGTTCGCTGCGGGGCAATGTGATCTTCGAGCACTGCGCCGTCCGGCAGATCGAAACGACCGCCGTCGCGGGCTCCATCGTTTACGACGCAGGCACGTTCGGCGCGGGGCTCGCGCGCTTCGAATCGACGAGCGGCAACGTGGCGGTCGGTACGACGAGCTCGGCCGACCTCGGCGGCCGCACCATGGACGGGGGCCACGTGTACACGCATTTTACGAGCAATACGGCCGTCGATGCGCGCGATAGCGAAACCCAAGCCGTGGTCAAAGGCGGCGGCCCGGTCGTAACGGCAACGAGCGAAGTCGGCAACGTCTATCTGTATGACGGCACCCTGCGCGACCGCTCCGAGATGCCGCCGGAATGGAGCGCGCCCGAACACACTTTACACCGCCCGGCGGCAGGCACCAAGGCCCCGCACGGGCCGCGCCAGCCGCCGCGGGCGCGCTACAACAGTCCGACGCTATAGCGCGCTTACAACAAAAATTTGCACAAGACGGCGACGTCTAATTTCCACGTATGCTGCGCGAGGATAGCTTCGGTTTTGTAACCGCACGCCTCGAAGAAATGGTGCGCGGGCCGATGTGCCGGAGCTTCGAGCGTCATCTTGTGACAGTTGTAGTAGTTAGCGACCTGCTCGGCGCGCTCGAGCAAACGGCGGCCGATGCCGCGACGCCGCCGCGGCGGCGTTACGATCAGCGAGTCGACGTGCGCGAGCGAGGCCGCGATGCGCAGCCCGAGGACGGCGACGATTTCCTGGTTCTCCGTCGCCGCAAATTCGTGATACTGCTCGTGCCAGATAACGCGAAAGCTCCATGCCGTGGAGAGCGCTTCGCGTTCGTGCTCGCGCCGGAACGCGAGCGTGCGCTCCGGTCGCGCGAGTTCGATTTCCACACCGCTCGCATCAGCTTCGGGCAACGGCCGCGATCTCGTTCGTCGCATCGAGCGTCCAGCCGTCGTAGGCGGCGAACATGCGAAAGCCGAGTTCGTCTTCGATCTCTTGCGCGAGCCGCTCCGGCCCTTGCTCGAGCATCCGCGTGCTGAAATGGGTCAATACGCCGACTTTGGGCCGCACGACGCTCAGAATGTGTTTCGCCTCATCGAAATTTAAGTGGTCGACCTTCATCGTGTCGCGATACCGCAAAACGTTGACGATTAAGACGTCGGGCGCATGCGACGCGTAATCTTGGGCGAGCCCTTCGAAATAGCGCCCGCACGGCAGATACGAGACGGTCGTGCCGCGATAGCGAAAGTGCATGCCGTACGTTTCCACGCCGTGCAGATGCCGGACGGACGTACGGATCTCGACATCGTTAATCGTATACGGACCGCTGCGCTCGGTAAGATAGTGATGCGTCGGCACGAATTTCGCCGCATATGGAAAGATAACCGCATCGCCTTCGAAGGCGTCGCGCGGCGCGAGCAGCGCTCCGCGCTTTTGCCAGCCGCCGGTCGTCATCGCCTCAATCATCACGTTGATGTCGCCCGCATGATCGAGATGTTTGTGCGATAACAGCAGCGCATCCAAGCGCGACGGATCGCAAGGCGGCACCGAAGACGTCGCGCGCACGAGCGCACCGGGCCCCGGATCCACGTGCATCTCCGTAACGTCGCCCGCGCCGGTGTCCGGCGCGAAGCGCAACCACATTCCCCCCGAGGCGCGAATCTGCTTTGCGACCATGAAACGCGCCCCGCCCGTTCCGAGAAACCGTACCGAGATCATAGGGGCGCTCTCTTCGCGTGCGGGCCGGAACTACCAGCCCATGTAGACGCCGCCGTTGATGTTGAGCGATTGTCCCGTCATATAATCGCCTTCGACGGTAAGAAAGCGCACACCGCGGGCGATCTCATCGGCCTTCGCAACGCGATGCATCGGAATCCGATCCAGGATCTTTTCTTGAATCTTCGGCGGTACGCTATTCCACATTTCCGTTTCGACGAAGCCCGGACACACGGCGTTGACGGTTATGTTCGAACGCGCGAGTTCGATCGCGAGCGATTTCGTGAAGCCGAGCAAACCCGCTTTCGCGGCCGAATAATTCGACTGACCGAAGTTGCCCATCTGCCCGACGAAAGACGAGATGTTGACGATGCGTCCCCAGCCGTTTTCGAGCAGCATCGGCACCGCTGCATGACAGCAATTCATCACGCTCGTAAGATTCGTGTCGATCACTTCGTGCCAATCGGTGATCGACATTTTCTTAAAAGTTCGGTCGCGCAAAATGCCGGCGTTGTTGACGAGCACGTCGAGACGCCCGTAACGGCCCTTGATCCGTTCGAACATCGCGGCGACGTCCTCGAAATTCGAAACGTCGCCCGCTTCCGCGATCGCACTGCCGCCGTCGGAAGCGATCTCGGCGACGACACTCGCCGCCGCGTCGGCACCGCGCACGTAGTTGACGACGACGTCCGCGCCGCTACGCGCGAGTTCTCGTGCGATCGAGGAACCGATACCGCGCGAACCACCGGTAACGACGGCGACACGGCCGAGTAAGGGCTTGGAGACGGTCGGATCGGGAGCCGCCGAACGAGATTGAAGTTCCATGTCGCTCACCTCCGGAGTGGGGGCGAGATGCATTCGTACCGCGCCGCTTGCGGACCTTACGGCGAAACACAGGTATCGGCGAAGCGCGGCGAGGTTCGACTTCGGGCGCACGTGCGGCACGCTCCTTGCCACCAAAGGCTCTGTCTGCTCGAGCCCTTAGGCCTCATAATATTAATGAAGACGCCGCGGTATGACGCGGTGCGCGAAGCATTTGGAGGGCGAAATGTTCGATCCGAACTTTGATGAACTCGTGGCCGTCATGGCGCGCGATGTGGCAGTGCGTACATCGCACGAAGGCCGAGCGCTCGATCTCGCGCTCGCGGTGGTCACGGTCTTAGCCGAATGCGGCACGATCACGGGCGCGGACGTTTGCAACATCGCGACCGCCCTCGGCTACGATGCCGAAGCCGTTGCATCCGCTTGGGCGATGCGCGCCGGGTTTGAAGCGGATAGCCGCTCGAAAGCGCTCGACGCGCCGCTCGCTCGCGTTCTGCCGCTGGGCTAAATGAAAGCCGGCAACGTGTGCCGGCTCTCTGACTATCTCGATCCCGATTCCCGACCGCTTCGAACGCTAGTTGGAACTCGAAGTCGTCGCGCTTTGCGCATCTTCGAAGCGTTTGGCGATGACGTCGATCTGACGTTCCGTCGCTTCTTTGACCAAACTCATATTCGAAACGCCGCTATTCATGAGACCGCGGGCGGCATCGACGTAGAGCTTTTGGACTTTCGCCGAATGCGCGATCAGTTTCTCGGCGAACTCCGCCGCTTCACGACCGGAGGTCGCGACTTCGCTCACGGTAAGGCTCGCGATTTGATTCGTGCGATCCACGTTCTCTCGAATACCGGTCTGATCTGTGGAGGCGTACGGCCGCGACGTAATCTGCCAGACCGACTTCCAATAATCGAACGCGCGCTCGTTTGCGGCAGTCATGCTTTCAGCGAATAAATTGTACGCTTGGCTCGAAAGCTCGATGTACTCCGAAGTATCTTGTGGCATCAGGTAATCCTCACTTCTTAGGGTCGTGATCTCGCGACCACGTTCCGGTGTAGAGGCTGAAGAACGCATCGAGATTCGTACGGTACTGTTCGAGCGCCGTGCTCCAAATTGCGAGCGCATCTTTTCCGCCATCGGTAAGCGTGTAGACGCGGCGCGCCGGCCCTTGCTCTTTAGGATCCCACCACGAACTAATATAGCCGTCACGCTCGAGTTGCCGCAGCGCGCGATAGACGGTTCCGGGATCGGAGACGACGGCAAAGTTCTCTTTCAACGCTTTCATGATCTCATATCCATGGAGATTGAGATCCTTGAGCATTACGAGAAGCCAAGCCATCAGATAATTTTTCGGCGTACCGCGCGGCGGTAAGCCCGCGTCGGTTCTCGCTCCGGTAAACGTCTCGCGCTCGTGCACTTGATCGTCCGATGCGTCGGGTGGTTCGATCACGTTCTTCATCCTATAGGTACATTCTACACATAGGTGTGTCCCTCGTCAATACGGCTCTAAGCCTACCTGCAAATTACATATAGAAAAAGTCGCACCCCTCCTAAACGAGGCGAAGGTCTATTGTGTGCGGCTTCCGGGACAAAGTCCCATGCTACTAGCTTATTCTTGGAACTTGATACCACGAGGTGCGTAAAGTGCTCGCGACTGGAGCGAATCGGAAACAGATGGCGCCCCAGCAAAGGCGAAGTGATGTGCATGGGACGCTTGCTCTCAAAAGTCGTTGCGGACGCCACGCACGACCGTAACGCCGCCGCAATGTTCGCTGCGGTTACAGATTTGCGCGAACGCCTGGAACGCGCGCAATTGGGAGGCGGCGCGGAGGCACTCGCGCGACATCGTGCGCGCGGCAAGCTTTCGGCGCGCGAACGTGTCGCTCGGCTCGCCGACCCGCTGACACCGGTCCTCGAATTCTCCGCGCTTGCGGCCCATGACATATATGACGATGCCGTTCCGGCGGCCGGCATCGTAACGGCGATCGTAACGATCGTCGGTCGGCCGTGCGTCGTCGTTGCGAACGACGCGACGGTGAAAGGCGGCTCGTATTATCCGCTCACGGTGAAAAAGCAC
This sequence comes from uncultured bacterium, assembly GCA_964244215.1. GTDB lineage: Bacteria > Vulcanimicrobiota > Vulcanimicrobiia > Vulcanimicrobiales > Vulcanimicrobiaceae > CAXTIY01. The sequence continues at coordinate 729 of CAXTIY010000157.1, read as the reverse complement.
CTGCGCGCGCAAGAAATAGCCGCGCAAAACCACTTACCATGCATCTACTTGGTCGACTCCGGCGGCGCGTTCTTACCGAAGCAAGATGAGGTCTTTCCCGATCGCGACCACTTCGGCCGCATCTTCTTCAATCAAGCGCGCATGTCGAGCGAGCGCATACCGCAAATTGCGGCCGTGATGGGCTCGTGCACGGCGGGCGGCGCGTACGTGCCGGCGATGTCGGACGAAACGATCATCGTTGCCGGATACGGCACGATCTTTCTCGGCGGCCCGCCACTCGTTCGCGCGGCGACGGGCGAAGTCGTGTCGGCGCAAGAGCTCGGCGGCGCGGACGTTCACACGCGCATTTCCGGTGTCGCCGATCATTACGCAACGAGCGACGAAGACGCGCTCGCACTCGTGCGCTCCGCAGTCGCGAATCTCGGGCCCGCCCGGCTCGCCTTCGAACCGGAGCCGGCCCTCGCACCGGCGTATGACCCGGCGGGGATCTACGGCGTCGTGCCGAGCGATCCACGCGTCGCATACGACGTGCGCGAGATCGTCGCGCGGCTCATCGACGACTCTCTCTTTCACGAGTTCAAACCGCTTTACGGAAGCACGCTCGTCTGCGGCTTCGCGCGGCTCGAGGGTTACGCCGTCGGCATCATCGCGAATAACGGTATTCTCTTTAGCGAGTCCGCGCTCAAAGGCGCGCACTTCATCGAACTCTGCGCGCAGCGCGGAACCCCG
>CAXTIY010000156.1:0-7925 GCA_964244215.1 uncultured bacterium | reverse complement strand
AAGTATGAGTTGTAAAGAATGTAAATCGCAAGCGCGAATATGAGTCCGAATGCGGTTTGCAGGATCCGGTTCTCCCGTTCGGCACTCCTCCCGAGTAAGAGATTCGCGATATCGGGATAGAGCGTCATGACGGAAAGCACGGCGAATATCCACGGCACCGCACGTGCGATCCGCGCGCGCCAGAGACCCTTAAACGCCCTCGGAAATTCCAGCGCAAAGACGACGAGCCCGACGACCCCGAAATTCTGAACGACATCGTAGGTTAGGATCGCCACGAGCGCCGCGCTCGCCGATGAGAAGCGAAACGGATAGCCTGCCGTCGGTAAGTCGAGCAGACAGTAGAGGCCGAAACCCCACGTAGCGCGGCTCGGCCGTAGCCAAATCAGGGCCGCGCCGACGCCGATGAACGCGAGCGAAGCCGCGCATTGCAGGAGCAGCGACGAGCGGTCCGCGGAACTGAGCTCGTACGGCACGGCGCGCAAGATTATGTCGCGCGTCCCGCCCGTCCGCACGGCGCCCGGGTGCCCGATACCGGCTCTTTCGACGCGGACGTGAACGACCGTGCCGATCGGCACGACCGCGCCGACGCCCGCGATATAACGCCGTTCTTCGAAGGGCATCGCACCGAGCGCGATGCGGTCGCCTGCGGCAATGCCGGCGAGGGCGGCGGGCCCGCCCGGTGAAACGGAGCGAACGCGTGCCGCGTAATCGGTGACTAAACCGAGTGTGCCGAGCGGCGACCAGAGCACGGCGAGTGCCGCAACGACGCCGGCGAGCGCATAAGCCACCAGGAGAATAACGACGGCCTTGCCCGCGAGACGTCTCAGATTCCGCCCTCCAGCTCCGGATCAGAACGTTGCGCACCACCTTCGGTCGCCGGTTGCCGGAACCCCAGCGGCGCGTAAGACTCGTGCAGCGCGCGGCGAATTATCGTCTATGGCGCCGCTCCCGGTCACTCTTGTTACGGGCGACGATGCGTTGACGCGAGCCGTCTGTTCGGAATTAATCGCGGCGGGTGACGTGCGCGTTTGCGTCGTCTCGGCGCTCGGGGCCGAGCGTAGTGGTGCCTTCGAACGGCTCGGTGCGAGCGTTATCGATCAGGTGCCCGACAACGAAGACGCGCTGATGGAAGCGGGGGTTACGTCCGCCGAGACGATCTTGACGCTTTCGAATAACGATGAGGCCAACCTCGCCGTCGCGTTACGCGCGCGCATGCTCAATCCGCGCATTCGCGTGGTACTGCGTCAATTCGGCACGAAGATCGGGCGCAAGATCGAGCAGAATTTACCCGACTGTTCCGTCGTTTCCCCAGCCGCTCACGCTGCCTCGACGTACGCGGGCGCCGCGCTCGATCCGGGATGCTTCTTCGCATTGCGCTTTCCCGAAAGCGATAGCGGGACGCTCGTCGGGTTTACGGCAAGCACCGCCGCTCGACTCGAGATCGGGGGCTTAACGGTAGCGGCGGCGGAAGATCAGCTCGACGTGCGGATCGTCTCGGTCGGCACGCGCGATGCGCCTCTCCCTGGAACGAGCATCGCCTCGGACGACGAGGTCGTCGTGTTCGGTCGCATCGTCGAGCGACATCAGGCCGCAGAAACGGCACAGAGTGACGCGAGCCCGGGCGTGCGGCGAGTCATCGCGAACGCAGTGAGTTCGGGCTTGCTACACATGGATCCGATCTTGCGAGCGACGCTTGCCGGCGCGGTTGCGTTCTATGGGCTTCTCGTCTTATTCTTCCATTTTGCCGTACGCTCGACGTGGAATTCGGCCGCATTCGACGTCGCGCAACTTGCGACCAATGCCGGTTTTGGAGACGCATCGGTTACGCGCGACGGGCTCGTGGTTACGCTAACGGTCGTCGCCGCGATGATCGGCGGCACGATGCTCACGAGCATCTTCATCGGTTACATCAGCTCTGCCATCACGCGAGCGCAATGGACGGCGCTACAGGGTCTGCGTCGCATTCGCGTGCGCGGTCATATCGTGGTGTGCGGCGCGGGTCGTATCGGCGGAGCGGTCATCGAGTTACTCTTACGCAGCGGGAAGCATATCGTCGTAATCGATCCCTCGCCCGATCCGTTTCTCATGCGACTCGCGCGTAAGAACGCGATCGATTTGCTCACCGGAGACGCGACGCACGAAGAGGTGCTCGAACTGTGCAACGTGCCGCACGCGCTCGCGCTCGTTGTGCTCACCAATAGCGATCCCGGTAATCTCGAAATAGCGCTCGGCGCGCGTGCGCTGCGCCCGGACGTACCGCTCGTCGTGCGGATGGAGAACCGCACGTTCGCGCAGGCTACGGCAAAACTTTTCGGCATAGCGACGTTCTCGCCCGCGGCACTGAGCGCGCCGGCCTTCGCCGGTCTCGCGCGATTTTCGGGATCGCTCGGCCGCGTGCCCTACGGAGGCGGCGAGCATACGATCGTACGCCGGCGCGACGGCGGCGCGACGATGCCGCCCAGTGCGGCGGCGCTTTGCGCCTGGCATGACGGTACGCTATCGATCGTGCGTAGCGGCGGGACGAGCGAGGCGGGTGACGTCGTGCTGTACGCGCTCGCACATACCGAAAACGATCGAACGGCCACGAGCGACCTCGCAAAGATGACGGGTTGGCATTTAGCGGCGGAACGCTGAGCCGCAATGTGCTACTACCGCTCGGGTGTCAAAACCGCACGTGCATCGCATGGACGATCGCGTTAACGACGATCGAAGCGATTGCAAACAATAGCGCGCCCCAGAGCATGAGCCGGTTTTCTCGTAAGAAGCTTTTCATGTCGTGCGCGCTGTTCTCGCGGCTATCTCGCCTGCGTTCGCGTTCATAGGTGCGTCAAATGTTGCAAGATGAGGGATGACACCGCGACGGCTACCCAAAGCACGAAACCGAGCATAAGCGGACGGATTCCCGCCGAGAAGAGTTTACCGAGCGCGGTTTGCAAACCGATCGCCGCGAGTGCGGCGCTGATGAGAAACGTCGATACGTCCGCGACGCCGGCGTGCCACGTGCTCGGGATGATGCCGAGGCTATTTACGAGCGCCGCCGCGAGAAACCAGAGAATGAACCAAGGAACGATCTTGCCCCACGGTACGCCTTTGCCCGCGCCGCGTTCGGCGCGCGCTCGCAAACCGCCGATGACGCCGACGATCGGGAGAATCAGCGTCGCACGCGTGAGCTTAACGATCGTCGCGTGGGTGCCCGCCTCGTGGCCATACGCGAAACCGGCGGCGACGACCGATGACGTGTCGTTGATCGCCGTTCCGGCCCATACGCCGAATTGCGCCTGCGTCAATCCCATCGTGTGCCCGAGTAATGGGAACGTCAACACCGCAACGACGTTATAGAAGAATATCGTCGCGATCGCGAGTGAGATTTCGGCTTCCGTCGGCTCGATAACCGAAGAGACGGCCGCAATCGCCGACGCGCCGCAAATCGCCGTGCCGATGCTGACCAGTTCGCGAAGTTTAACGTCGAGACCGAGAAGGCGCCCGACGAATGGCGCGAGTCCGAGAGCGAGTGCGATCGTGCCGAGCGTTATCGGGAGCGTTCCGAGCCCGGTATGCCAGATCGCCGAGAGCGATATGGCGAAACCCGAAACGATGATCGCAGCTTGCAGCACGGACTTTGAGGAATACGCGATGCCCGGTACGAGCGAGTTCGGCATCGAAACGAAACTGCGCACGAGCACACCGAGCAAAATAGCGATGACGGGCGCACCGAGAATCGGCGCGAAAGGAGCGAGATAGGTAGCCAGCGCGGCGATCGCCGCGCAGGCGAGCAGGCCGGGAAATCTCAGTGATGCGCTCCTTTCATAGCTTTTAAGCTGGATTCGTTACGAACGCGTTTCTGGACGTTTCGATGTATGAACAGGACGGTTCTGCAAACGTAACGTAGGGCAAGGAAGAGATGCTACGACGTAGATTACGGCGCTGAATACGTGTAATGTCCGGGCGTCCATGAAGCGTTCTCTTACCGGAATTGCGGCGACGTGCGCCCTTACCGGATTTTCGCTTTTGGCTGCGGTCGCGCAGACGCCGGAGCCCGCCACAAGTGCCGTTCCCGCGCCTGCGACCTCCGCGGTACCGTCGGTTACGTCCTCACCCACACCTTCGATACTCGAAACGGTCGCGACGGATCCGGCGCAGACTATTCGCGCGCGCATCGGCCAGACGTTTATCATCGCCCTTCGATCCAATCGCTCGACCGGCTTCTCGTGGCAGTTGATCGAGCCGCCGGGTGCCGCTATCCGAGCCGCCGGATCCGCATATGAAGAGCGTTCGGCGCTCGTTGGCGGCGGGGGGCAAGACCTCTGGGTATTTCGAGCCGTCGCGGCGGGCAGTGCCATCGTAACGCTGCGCTACGTTCGGCCATACGAGAAGGGCCCACTCCAGATGGAGCGAGCCCTTACGTTTCGCGTCGAGATCGCGCCGTAGCCGTTACTCGCGACGCCGAGCGTCGTCGCGAGGCCGTGAGGCTATCTAGCCTACTAACGCTTAATGCGGGTGACCACCCTCGTGCGCATGGCTTTCGCCGTGGCTTTGCGGGCGCGCTTCACCGTGACTTTGCGGCCGCGCTTCGCTGCGGTTTTCCGGCCGCGCTTCGTTATGGTATTGCGGCCGTGCTTCGTTGTGATATTGCGGCCGTGCTTCGTTGCGATATTGCGGACGCGCTTCGGTGTGGTACTGTGGACGCGCTTCCGACCGGTTTTGTACGTGACCGTTTTCGATTTCGTTGCGCGCGTAGCCGTGGTTGATCGGCGGCCCCGCGAAGTGGGTCCGCTCTTGCGGCCGTCCGCCGTTTGACCGTTCGACGTTTATGTTATGCTGCGATCCACGATAGTAGCCGCCGTGGGTCGGAGGTGCGATGAACGACCGGCCTCGGAACGAACCGCCGCCCCCGTTATAGGCGTACACGTTGCGGATGTGAACGTCGTTGTAATAGCGCGCTCCGCCGTAATACCGGTAGTCGCCGTGGAAGTCGTTGCCGTGCCACCAACCGGGGTTACCGAAGAAGAACGCGAGGCTGAAGCCCGAGCCGTAATAGTTCCACGGATGTCCCGAATAATAAGGGACGCCCGACGAGTAATCGTACGGCGTGTCGATTTCATTTGCGGCAAAGGCGTCGCCCTCGTTGTAACCGAGGATGCTGACCGTCATGCCCGGTGCCAGCGTGAGGCCGGTCGGATTGATGATCGTGCCGGGATGCAACGCGACGTTATCGATGTAGCCGCGCTCGTCGCGCACCGTTAGATTGTAGCCACCGTCAAAATTCGTAACCCGCCCGCGCAGCTGCTGGTCGCCCGGCGCCTGGTCTTCGGTTTGCGCGTAGGATGGAACGTCTTGAGCGAAGGCCGCGATCGGCGCTGCGGCGAGCGGGGCTCCCAGGAGCAAAGCCGCGAGGCTAGTGGTGAGTGTGCGAAACATAACGTCTATCAAACGCCCGCGAGACGACGTTCGTGACGTGCCCGAGCCATTCTGGGAGTTGCTTCAGCGCAATCTCATGCGACCTTCACTATTCAACGCTCGCCGCCGAGTATCTCGACGACGCAAAGCGCGGCGATAGACGCGACCGATTGCGTTCGTCGTGTCGACGCTTCGTTTGGCGCCTTTCGCGCAACGGCTCAAAAGACTGTGCGAACTATTGCAGGCGCGTTATTCAGATTGGTCTGTTTAATCTGAGGACACGAGCGGTTTACAAGCCGTTCGCATGATCGGGCTAGCGCGCACCGACCGTTTGTAGCGCGGCGACGAGCGGCGCAGTGGAGATCGCGAGACGCTTCGCGCCGGCGACCGGATTCTGCGCTGCCGTAACGACGTCGCCTGTCGGCAGCTCGGCTACGGAAACTCGCCCGCTCGTTACTTCGAAGTAACCGATGTACACGCCGACGAGCTCTCCGCGTTCGTTGTAGATTCCGGCTCCGGAATCGCCCTCGTGGCAGAGGGCGCAACCGAGGGCATAGCGGCCGTGGGGCGCGCCGTCCGGTAAGTCGCGACCGACGTTTCGCACCGTCGCCGTCTCGTACGCCGGGCCGTCGTTTCCGCTGCCCCAGACGTGGACGAGTTCGGCTGCTTCGGGCCGTGCGACGAGAGCGGCCTGCAGACTCGCTGCGCTTGCCACGGCTACGTCGGCCTCGATGAGCGCGAGATCGCGGCCCGCAACGGCGACGACCAGGCGGGCCGGGCTTTCGGAGCCGTCTTGGAGGCGCAGCTGTAAGGTTCCATGCGTTGCCACGTGCGCGGCCGTGAGAACGCGGACGTGCGTGCCGGCCTTGGCGATCACGGTTCCGACGCCGATCCCGTGTACGGAACCTTGCGTGGCGAGCACGATCACGCTGCCTTCGGCGCTCCGGTCGGCCACGGCCGCGAAAGCCGAGGCGGGCGCCGTGCCGAGCGTTATAATGGAGGCCGCGAGGCACGCGAAGATCGCTCGGAAGCGCAACGGGGGATTCACAGAAGATCGTCCTTTCAGGCTTGGAACGCTTCATGTGAAGGCGGCCGGACTCACGGAGCTTAGGTCCTATGGCCCCCTACGTAAAGGTGATGGGACCTAGTTGTGGCCCGGCGCACACCCAATCCGACCGGCTCCCGCGAGGCCATTCCATTGACGCCGGACCTCGGTCTCGGATATACTCTCTCGTCGGCTGTCTCGTGGAGATAGCCTTGCGCCGCGCGGGCACCGGACGTTTTCACCGCTCGTCCGGAGATCAGATCGCTAGCTTTACGCGTGCGGTCGAGGTGACGACACCCCGGGTTCGTAACGCGGGGCAAGATAATCGGAGCAACCGTTGGCCGCTAAGAAGCAAACCAAGACACGTAAGAAGCGTGAGTTTAAGAACGTCGGGTCCGGCGTCGCGCACATTCACTCGTCCTTCAATAATACGATCGTGACGATTTCGGACAACCAGGGCAGCGTCATCGCTTGGGCCTCAGCCGGTAATCTCGGCTTCAAGGGCTCGAAGAAGTCGACGCCGTTCGCGGCTCAGATGGCGGCGGAAGCCGTCGCTCGCAAGGCGATGGACCACGGCATGAAGCAGGCCGAAGTGTTCGTTAAAGGCCCGGGCGCCGGTCGCGAAGCCGCGATCCGCTCGCTACAGGCCGCCGGCCTCGAGATCACGCTGATTAAAGACGTAACGCCGATTCCTCACAATGGTTGCCGTCCGCCGAAGCGGCGCCGGGTTTAGGGAAGAGAAGATGTCACGATATACAGGCCCCGTCTGCCGCTTGTGCCGCCGCGAAACGGCGACGAGCAAAACCGGCGAGAAGATCAAGCTGTTCCTTAAAGGCGATCGTTGCCTCTCCAAAAAGTGCGCCGTCGAGCGCCGCGGCACCGCGCCCGGTCAGAAGACGCAAGGCAAACCGAGCCGCCAGAAGATTAGCGAATACGGCCGTCAGCTGCGCGAGAAGCAGAAGATGCGTCGCTATTACGGCGTGCTCGAAACGCAGTTCGAGAACTACTTCCGCCGCGCCGCGCGCGTCCCGGGTCAGACCGGCAAGACGTTCTTGCAACTCTTGGAGCGTCGCCTCGACAACGTCGTCTATCGCGTCAACCTCGCGATGAGCCGCGCTCAAGCGCGCCAACTCGTCACGCACCGTCACTTCCGCGTCAACGGGCGCATCTGTAACATCCCCTCGATGCTCGTGAAGCCGGGCGACGTGATCACCCTCGGCGATCGCGCGAAAGCTTCGACCGTGTTCCAGGCCAACTCCGAATACGCGAAGAGCCGGCCCCATCCGGAATGGCTCGATTTCATCGAGTCCGATCTCGAAATTCGCGTCACGGGTCTCCCAAGCCGCGAACAGATCGACACCCCAGTTAACGAACAACTAATCGTCGAATACTACTCGCGCTAGGACGCGCTAGTCTTTTGAGCGCTGCTGTCGTCGCTACGCGGCTCATGTGCGGATTCGCTCCGCGAATCCCGGCACGAAGT
>CAXTIY010000155.1:0-7930 GCA_964244215.1 uncultured bacterium | reverse complement strand
AAGACCGTGACGGTTTCCGCAATCGCCAGCACTTAGTTAATCTTATGCAAGATGACGATTAAGGTTCCGCCGCTCTGCTGCTGCCGCCGCATCCGCGCGAAGAGCCGCTCGATCGCGGGCGGTGCGAGCACGGCCGTCGGCTCATCGAGGATGAGTACTCGCGCCTCTTGCACGAGCGCGCGTGCGATCTCGACGCCCTGCTGCGTCTCGACGGGCAGATCGCGGATGCGGTCGCCGAGAGAAACCGGAACGTCGAGACTTTCGAGATGATCTTTCCAACGCCGCTCGAGCGCGCGGCGCGAATACACCAGCGGCGTGCGCTGCGTACTCCCGAATTCCATCGCTTCCGCGACCGTGAACGACGGGGGCAACGCGAAGCTCTGATGCACGAGCTCGACACCCGATAAGCGCGCGGCGCTCACGTCCCCGACGGGCACGGGCGCTCCACCCATATGCAACCGTCCGGACGACGGGCGCACGAGGCCCGCGCACACGCGCGCGAACGTCGTTTTGCCGGCGCCGTTCTGTCCGACGACGGCGTGGATCCCTCCGCGCTCGAACGCGACGCTGACGTCGTGCAACGCGACCACGTCGCCGTATGTAACGGTAACGTCGTCGCACTCGAGCGCCGTCACTTAAATCGGTCGGGCTTTGCCCGACTCCGATGAATCTTCGTGATTCGGCCGGCCGAATCGCCTATGGATGCGAGCGCAGTTGAAATCACGTTAGAGCGCCGTCTCGAACGGAACGTGCAGCGAACCTGCGATGATGCGCGCTCGAGCGCGCGCCACGTGTGGCCAGGCCGCATGCAAGCGCGCGATATCGGCGGGAGGCGCGCGTTCGACGAAGAGCGGCGAGGGCACGAAGTCGACGACGCCGTCCTGCAAGCCGCTGCTATACTGGCCGCCCTTCCAATCGCGATGCAACGCGGCCGACCCTTGCTGATAGAGCGATAAGCCGAAATCGCAAAGCGTGATTGCGGCAACCGAGGTCGGACCGAGCGCGAACTGCTGCCGCGCTCCTCCGCTCACGATGCGCCCCGGTCGTGCGTTGGCAGCCTCGATCACGCCGAGGTCGGAACCGGCGCCGTCGGACACGACGAAATCGATTCCGCCTCCGAACATCTGATTTGCGATTTGAAGCGCCTTTACCGGATCTTGAAACGAGCCGACGAACGCCGGCTTAACGGACAGTGCCGGCCGAACGCTACGCGCGCCCGCGATGAGCGCATTCACGCCCGCATCGAGTGAGGGAATGCTGACGCCCCCGATATAGCCGATCCGATCGGACCGGCTCACCAGGCCACCGCACACGCCCGCGAGATACGAAGACAGATGCGTCTCGTACGACACCGTCCGTAAATTAGCGATCGGCGGCTCGATCGGGTCGCCGTAAAGCTGGATAAAACGCGTCGCCGGAAACGTCGGTGCCAGGGCTTTGAGCGGCTCCGTCATTTCTTCGAACGTCACGAAGACGAGCGCGGCGCGCGCCTCGCCCAACAGCTGCAAGATAGGTTCGTAATTCGAAGGATCCGATGCGTAGACGGCGCGCGCGGTAAGCCCGTGCTCGCGAGCGAACCGGTGCAGGCTCTCGATCATCCCGTCCACGACGCCGTTGTCGCCCGCAGCCTGCGTGTGCAGCAGCGCGACGAGCGGGCTCGGCGCGGTGCTCGCGGTCGCCGCATCGGCACGCGACGCCAGAGGAAGGCACGCTGCCGCGGCTGCGATACGCCCTATGGCGGCGCGTCGCGAGAGGGACGTCACTTATACGTTGACCTTCTCTTGCTCGCGCATATCCGAAAGCGCCGTATCCTCGGGCATGGCTCCCGGCGCCCGCAGAAACGCGTGCATCTCATCGGTCTTCGCTTTCCAGTGATATGGGTCGACGCCGCGTACGAGCACGAAATCGCGCATGTCGTAGTAGTTGCTCACGGGCACGTTGCGTGCGCTGTACGCGAGCGGCGTTTCGGCACGGGCGTACTGATACAGCAACGCGCGTCGAAAGCCGTTCGCGCTTTTATTCGTCGTCGAGCTGTGCAGGATGTAACCGCTAAAAAACACGATGGAGCCCGGCCGTAACGCGACGGGCACGGCCGTTTCGATGCCCGGAAAATCGTAGCATTCCTCGGCACGATCGAGTTCGCGCGAATTGTGCGGACGCATCGGATAGAGGACGCCCGGAGCGTGCGAACCCGGAATCATGCGCAAACATCCGTTCTCTTCGGTCGCGGCGTCGAGCGCGATCCACGCCGTGCACAGCGAACGATCGCGCGTCGGCACGAAGTTCTCATCTTGATGCCACGCGTTGCCCGGCATACCGGCATGTTTGATAAAGAATTGGCTCGCGAAGCTCTTCACGTTTTCGCCGACCAGACGCACGACGATGTCGGCGAGGCGGTCGTCCGCGCAGAAGTCCGTCAGTAGCGGCGACGCCTTGTGCACGTGCGTGCACGTGACGTAACGCGCGAGCACGGACTCATCGGAATCGGACTCGGTCGCGGGTAACATCCCCTCGACCGCGCCGCGCTCGCCGCGGCAAACCGCCGTGCCTTCGGCGAGAATCCGATCGATCGTCGCGCGGTCGAATACGTCTTCCACGACGAGATAGCCGTTCTGACGATAGAACGCGACGTCGGCATCGGAGATGCTTATCTTCTCGGCCATTCCCACTCGTTCGCGGCTCCGGCCGTCGCGGCTTTAACCAAATGGCCGCTGGCGAGCGTCGCGCGTGCGGGAAACGACGCCGGGTGACCATCGCCATCGACGACGCAGACGTGCTCGTGCAAGGAACCTTCCGGCGCGGCACGGTGTTCGTGCGCGACGGCGACGTCGCGGCCGTGGCCTGGTTCGCAGACGACCGGCGAGCGCTGCGTGACGCCGCCGCCGAAGTCGTCGATGCCCGCGGTACGTGGCTCGTTCCCGGGCTCGTTAGCGCCCATACGCATGCGTACGGCACGTTGCTGCGCGGTACCGAGAGCGCGATGCCGCTCGAGCTGTGGGCGCTTTATACGATCGCGTACGGCGCGGCGTTCGACGACGCGGCGATCTCCGCCGCGATACTGCTGCACGACGCCGAATGTATTCGCAGCGGCATCACGGGAATCGTCGATCATTTTCCAAACGTGCGGCACGCACGAGCGGGGCTCGCCGCGCACGAAGCTTCCGGGCTGCGCGTGCTCTTCGCCGCGTTCGTGCAAGACGTGAGCGACTACGATCTCTTCGCAATCGACGTGCCGCCGGCGCTACGCGAGCTCGCGGCCGTTCCTCCGGTCGACGTCGCAGCGTACGAAGCGTTCTTCGGTGAGCTCGTGGGGACGGCGCGAGCGGGTTCGGGCCGCGTGCGCGTCGCGCTCGGGCCGAACGCCCCGCAGCGCTGTTCGCCCGCCATTTGGTCGCTGTGGCGGCGGTTACGCGAGCGTCACGACGTGAGCGTCCATACGCACGCGCTCGAAACGCGTGCGCAAGCGCGTATCGCGGAGCAGTTGTGGCCGAGCGGCGGCATGATCGCGGCGATGGACGATGCTGGATTGCTTGCCGAGGGACTCTCGCTCGCGCATGCCGTCCATACGTCGCCCGGCGACCGCGAACGGCTCGCGAAGCGCGGCGTCGCGGTGTCGCACAATCCACTCAGTAATCTGACGCTCGGCAGCGGCGTACTGCCGCTCCGCGGCTATCTCGACGCCGGCGTAACGGTCGGCATCGGCACCGATGCCTCGAATTGCGGCGGACGGCACGACGTCTTCGAGATGATGCGCCTCGCGCTCACGCTGCCGCGCGTCGCCCTGCCCGACTACACCCGTTGGCCGGATGCGAATACCGTGCTGACGATGGCGACGCAAAACGGTAATCGAATCCTCGGCATCGGCGACCGGCCGGCAGGCATCGTCGCCGGTGCGCCTGCGGATCTCATACTCGTGCGATACGCTAATACCGTCAATACGATGGCCGCGCTGACGGTCGAGGGCTTCGTGCGTCAAGCCGGCCGCGACGCGCTCGAAGCGGTGATGATCGACGGCCGCTGGGTGCTCCGCGACGATCGCATTCTTACCTTCGACGAAGACCGGATGCTCGCCGGCGTCGCGAACGCACACGCGCGGCTACGCGAACGCACCGCAGGTGTAATACCGACGATCGATCGTGACATCGGCCAGATCGCGGCGCAGTTCGAACCGTGGCTGCGGCCGTTCTGAAACGCCGATGATGCAAGGTTGCTCGACGCGCACGACGACGACTTCGCTCGCGCGCTCCATTCCGTCGTCTTTGAGTTCTCGAGATCATTCAACGGGAACCGATAGTTCGAGTTTTGCGCTATTGATAATCGCGCGCGATCGTGCTCTTCCATCGTCGCGTGCGAATGACGATGCCGTCGCGTAGCAATCGACGCTCGAACCTATAATAGAACGATCGCGCGTCGCTCGTTACGTCGAGTACCACGCGCCACGTTAGGGTGCGTCCGCGCAAACGCACGATCGTCGCCGCGGCCGCATGCACCTCGCTATGTGCTCGACAGCAATCGGCTTGACGATAAACGATCGCTTCGGTCGTATCTTCTTCGCCCCAAGGAAAGTATTGCTTGCCCGCGCCCCGCCAGTCGATGCGCGTCGCTCGATTGAGAACGTTGCGCGTAATCGTATACGTTCCCGGAAAGCCTTCGTCGCTACCGCCGACGCCACGCGGCATGTGGGCCGCTTCGGTCACGTTTGGAAAGCGAACCGCCGGTGCGACGACGGGTACGCTCGGAAGAACGAGCGTCGACGGCTCACCGCCCCCCGTGAGCAGCGCCGTTTCTAACGCATACGGCGTGGGCCAAATCATCGGCCATAGCGCATTCGAAACGGCGATGCGGATACGATGTCCGCGCGGGAAAACCCACGACGTGAAGTGCATCGGAAATTGCAGCGTGTAGAAGCGGCCGGGCACGAGCGCCGTCGGCCGCTGCGAAGAATCTCGCTGCGCTCCGCTCTGTCCGGCGCCGGTTATTAGCGTTACGGCTCCGTCCGGCGCCACATCCGAGAGGCGCACGAACCAATCCGCAAGCGGCGCCGAAGCGGCCGTTCTCAAGCGAACCTGCGGTAAGCCGAGGATCGCCTGCGCCGAAGCCAGCGGCTCCGAGTCGTAAACGAGGCTCATCGCGTCGGCCGGTCGTTGATCCGGCGTTAGCTCGCCCCACCAAAAGCCGGCTTCGTTACCGGAAGACGGTACGCTCGTTAAACGATCGACGGAACCAGCGTGCGGTCGATCGTTCACCAATCGATGATTCGTCGCGAGGTACAGCGTACGCGGCACCCCGTCCGGCGGCGGCCAGGAGGCGACGCTCCGCCAGCTCCCCGGAATCGTCGTGCGATCCACTCCCGGCGAATAGGCGTGACGCATATAGACCGCGAGTTTCGGCTCGCGCTCGATGCCGTTTTCCTCGCCTTTGAGATAGCGGTCCCAGAAGCGAACCGCGCTCGCGCGCCACTCGATCGCCGGACCCGGTACCGCGTCGTGGGGAAACGTATGGTTCCAAGGCCCGACGATCGCGTGCGTCGGCACGTGCAGATGCTGGAGCATGCGTGGGATGCTGTCCCGATAGCCGTCGTAGAAGCCGCCCACCATAAAGACCGGAATTCTGATGCGAGCGTAATCGGGAGCGAGCGATGCGCGCTGCCAAAACGCTCCGTCGCGTTGGTGATGCAGATAGAGCAGAAACCATGGCGGATTGTCGAAGCGGGCGCGCAACGTCGCCTCGTCGAGCGGGAAATCGGGCGCGCGCGTTTCCCCGCTTTGCAGATCCATCGACAATTCGTATTCGTCGACGTGCATGAGGCCGTCGATATAGTGGACGTCGTCATGAAAGAGTTCATCCGTCGCATCGACCGCGATGACGGCCTTTAGCGCGGGCGGGTGCGGACGGCGCATCGCCATCTGGATCGCGTTGAAGCCGCCCCACGAGATGCCCATCATTCCGACGTTACCGTTCGACCACGAACGGCTCGCGAGCCACGCGATCGCGTCCGTCGCATCGCGTTGCTCTCGCTCGGAGTATTCGCGATCCGGCGTTAGACCTTCACTGCGGCCCGTGCCGCGAATGTCGAGCCGCGCGGCAACGAATCCCCGGCGCACGAAATACGAGTAATCCGCGTAATCGCGCGCGAGCGACCAATCGTCTTTGCGATACGGCAGATATTCGAGGATGACGGGTAAGCGCGCTTTCGATGATACGCCGCGCGGAAAGAAAAGATTGACGGCGAGGCGCTTTCCGTCGCGCATCGGCACGAACGCTTCCCGCACGTCGAGCGCCGCGTACGGTGGCCGAGTCGCGGCATCCGAGGCAGCGTGCGCTCCGGCCGCACACGATAGAACGGCGCATAGCGCGAGAGCGAGCGCGAAGCCGACCGGTCGAGTCACTTCAAACCATATACGACTTCGGCGGCGATGCCATGCGCAAGAGCGGGCGATCGATTTCGAAGCCTGCGATGTCGCTCGGCGTCGCGCCGTCGAGCGCGAGTTCGCTCAGGATACGTCCGATGACCGAAGCGAATTTAAACGCATGCCCGGCCCCGATCGCGACGGAGACGTTGCGATGCTCGGGCAGCGTATCGATGACGAAGTCACGATCCGGCGTGAGCGTGTAGAGACAGGTCTTCGTCACGATCTCGCGACCGAGCGCAGACGGTAAGCGGCGCTCGAGAAACGTCTGCATCCGAGCCGAGATTTCGGGATCCGGTTCGAAGCCGCGCGTATCGGGATCGACGGCTTTGCCGCCCGCGTCTTGGGCGATCTTCACGCCCGCTTCGCCGAAGATCGGAAAACCGTAGAACGACGGATCGTCCATCCAGATCCAGACCGGGAATCGCTCGATCGCAAATTGGGCCGGATTCGCCGGAGCATAGTACGTAACTTGTTCTTTCGTGACTTCGAGCGGCAGTGACACCTCGAATGACCGCAATACGGGTGCCGTCCATGGGCCCGCGGCGACGACGAGCTTTCGAGCTCGATACGTTGCGCCGTCTGCGACTACGACTTCGATTTCGTCGCCCACGCTACGCAATGCCGATATGCGGACGTCGTCCAGTAAAATCGCGCCGAGCGACCGCGCCGCGCGCTGATGCGCCGCGGTACCGCGCGCTGCCGCAACGATACCGCCCTCCGCTTGATAGATGCCGCGTACGTCGTCTTCGATCTCGAACGCGGGCCAACGATGCCGGATCTCCGCTGCATCGAGCGCTTCGAACGGGACGTTGCACGCACGCAAGCTCGTTGCATAGGATTCGAGCGGAATCGCACCGTCACGCGGGCCGAGATCGAGACCGCCCGTGCGATAGACGAGCTGCTCGCCCGTTTCCGCTTCAAGCGTCGCCCAAGAGACATAAGCCCGTTTCGCAAGTTCGACGTATTGCGGCGTGTGATACGAAAGCCGGATGATCCGCGAATGATCGTGCGATTCGCCGCGCAGGTGGCCGAGCTCGAATTGCTCGACGCCGAGCACGCGCACGCCGCGTCGCGCGAGCCAATATGCCGCTCCGCTGCCGATGCCGCCGAGGCCCAGCACCACTACATCGAAGTCACGCATCGATGGATAACCGTGCTTCGAGATAACGGCGTATGTCGAGGCTCGCATCTTCCATTGGGGCGTAATAACCGTACTCGAAGGCTTGCGAACGCATCCCCGCCTGCACGGATTGACAAATCTGCCAATCTTGCCGGTTAACGATCTCCCAGAAGTCACGCACGTCCGCCGGATCGAAATCCGCGCGTTCCATTTCCTGCGGCGCGAAGAGCAGGTCGCAGACGATCGTCGTCTCCGCCGGGCCTTCGGGGAAGAGCGCGAAGGCCGCGACGTGATCGCAGGCGAGGCTCAGCATGAGATTGGGGTAGATCAACTCGCCTTTATGGCGCGTCCGTTCGTTATCGTCGAGTCCTGCGAACGCCGCGCGCGTCGTCGTCCC
>CAXTIY010000154.1:0-8082 GCA_964244215.1 uncultured bacterium | reverse complement strand
CCGCGCGGAGCTCGCGGTCGCGTCCTGCGAAAAGATCGCAGCGGCGAGTTCTGCCTTGCGCGCTTGTAACTCGACAATCTTCTCCTCGACCGTTCCGGCGGCGACGAGCTTATACACGAACACGTGCTGCGTTTGGCCGATGCGGTGGGCGCGATCGGTCGCCTGACGTTCGACGGCGGGATTCCACCATGGGTCGTAGTGGATGACGGTATCGGCGGCCGTGAGGTTCAAGCCCGTGCCGCCCGCTTTAAGGCTAATTAGAAATATCGGAACGTCGCCGCCCTGAAAACTTTTGACGAGCCGTTCACGCTCTTTCGTCCGCCCCGTAAGCATAACGAAAGGAATGCCGAGCGCCTCGAGTTCCGGAACGATGAGATCGAGCATGCTCGTGAACTGCGAGAAGAGCAGCACGCGCCGTCCCTCCTCCACCATCTGCGGTAACATGTCGAGCAACAGTGCGAGCTTCACGCTTTCCGCTTCTTTACGCAGGCGCTCGGGCAGCAGCCGCGGATCGCAACACACTTGACGAAGTTTTAGCAATGCGTCGAGGATAACGATCTGCGAGCGAGCGAGACCGCGTTCCGCAATCTCCTCGCGTACGCGCTCGTGCATGGCAAGGCGCACCGTTTCGTAGAGGTCGCGTTGATTGCCCGCGAGTTCGACGCGCCGCACGATCTCCGACTTCTCGGGTAACTCGCTCGCGACGTCTTGCTTGAGGCGGCGCAGCAAGAACGGCGCGATGCGCTCGGCCAGGGTGCGCTTGCGCTCAGCGTCGCCGCGCTTTTCGATTGGCGTGCGAAACATGCGCGCGAACTGGTTACGGTCGCCGAGCGCGCCCGGCAGCGCGATCGAAAACAGCGACCATAAATCGCCGAGGTGATTCTCGACCGGCGTCCCCGTGAGACAGAGCCGATGGGCGGCCTGCAAAGTCATCGCAACTTGTGCGGCCTTCGCCTGCGGATTCTTCAAGGCTTGCGCTTCATCGAATATGACCGCGTGCCACGAGCGTTCGCGAAAAACGGTGTCGCGTACGAGCAGCGCATAGGTCGTGATCACGAGATCGTGATCGGCAATCTCGCTGAAACGCTCCGCACGGCGCGAACCGTGTAGGGGCAGCACGCGCAGCGACGGCGCGAAGCGCGCGGCTTCGTCGCGCCAATTATAAACGAGACTCGTCGGGACGACGAGCAACGCCGGTTGCGTAAGTCTGCCGGCCTCCTTCTCGCATAACAGATGCGCGAGCGTCTGTACGCTTTTGCCGAGGCCCATATCGTCGGCGAGGATGCCGCCGAAACCGTATGCGGCGAGGAATTGCAGCCAATCGAGACCATCACGTTGATATTTGCGCAGTTCACCGCGAAACGACGACGGTACCGCGACGCGAGCGACGCCGGCAAAGTCGCGCATCCGGACGCTAAGTTCGCGCAAGCGTTCGGGCGCGTTCCAACGTAAATCCGATGCCGCCTCGAGTTCGCCGAGCACCGCGGCACGCGAGCGCGGTAAACGCAACGCGCCGTCGTCGCGCAGCGCGTCCGGTTCGCCGAGCTCGACGAGTGTATGAAGTATCGCCTTTAAGCGTTCCGCCGGAAACGCGAAGGTGCCGGCGCCGGGTAGTGCGGCGTAGTAGTAATCGCCCGGGCCGAGGCTTTCGAGCGCGTCGAAGCCACCCGGGCGCCGCGCGAGATCGCGCAGGACCGGTAACAGTTCGAGGCGTGTGCCGCCGACATCGAGTCCGATTGCAACGTCGAACCAACCGCCCGCGCGCTCGTCGATCTCGGCGTGCCACGCATCGTCTTCGCCGAGGTCGACGATCGCGTGACGGAAGCTCGCGTCGATTTCGATACGCCAGCCTTCGGCGCGTAGCACGGGCACGGTCCGGTGCGCGAACGTGGGCCAAGAAGCTTCGCGTTCGCCGAAGAAACGCAAGCAAAGAGCGCGGCCGCCCGCCGCATGCCGCAACTCCGCATCGATGCTCAAACCGATTTCTTGTAACCGTTCCGCCGCACGCTGCTCGGCTTCGCGCGACCGCTCGTAGACGAACGACTCAATGCCGACGACGGAACGTACCTCGGACATTTGCGAAGAAGGGTCGATCGCCGTAGCGCCATATGCGAACGACCACTCGGCGATATCGACGGTCTGCGGCGGCTCCGCGCTCGCTTGCCAAGCGCGAAAAGGCGTGGGCGCGAGTTGAACGCTACGCAACAATAACGTCGGTACGGGTTCGACGTGCAACGCGCGTTCTGCGTATTCGAGCGGCAGCGAAAGCGCGAGACCGGCGCTCGTTTCTGAAAACACTTCGCGCACGCGCTTCGCTTGTTCGCGGTCGAGCGCGGGCCCATCGAGTAACGCGCCGAGCGTCGCTTGCGAGACATCGGCCTCGATCGGCCCGGCGACGAACGTTTGCGAATCGACGTACCACGGAGCAGCCCCGGGGAGAGCGACCGTTTGCGGATCGTCGAACGCAAGAGACGGACGCTGCAAGCCGTCGGGGGCGAGCAGCCACACGATGCGCGCGTTTCGCGATGGGCCGAGAGTTAACGGCGACGTGTTTAACTGCTCGAAATGCGCGCGACCCGTTCCGAGGATACGACGTAGAAGATCGTCTGCCAAAGGCGCACGAGCTTGATACGTGCGCTCGTAGATTTGCAGAAAGCGGCCGATGATGATGTCGTCAGGCGCGATTGCTCGGGCGCTCGCGCTTACGAGCGCGTCGGCGTTTGTGTCGCGGACCTTGACCCACTGCAGCGCTTTGGTTAAGCGCGTTACGACGAGGTCGATCGGAAACGAGCGCGACTTCGGCTTCGCGCGGACGAGCACGTACGCGACGCGCTCGTCGCCGGGCACCGCTTCGGAGGCTATAGCCGGTAGACTAGCGCGTATATCATTAAGCCAGAGATCGACGCGCGGGTCGATGGCGACGGCCTTCGGCTCGCGCTCGAGCGACGTGGCCGGTGATTGCAGAACGGCCGGCAATTGCGCAACGGAGCTCAACGTCGGCAATGCCGCCGGCGGCGCGGCCGGCTTACCGAGAGCCGCAATCACCGTTGCCGCGACGTGCTTACAATCTGCGGCGACGGGACACGTGCAATAGCCGCTTACGAGCGTGCGGCCGCCACGGGTGCGCGAGACGTAAACGGTCACGTCGTATGGCGAAGGTCGCGTTCCTCGTACGCGCGCCGTAACGGTATCGCCCGAGTTCGAGACTTCGAGACCGGTTACGCGGCCGTTACGCGCGTACGATTCGCCGCGAGCGAAGACATCGGAACGTAGCGACGTTCGGATGTCGCCAAGCGAGTACCGTACGAGGGGCGGTTGCATTACGCGGGAGCTTTCAAAGTGGGCGCTCGCACCCCTCGGCCGTTGCACGGCTGGCCAACCTTCGGCCGATATGAATACACGGCTAACGTCACGTTTGCGAAACGATCTCTATGCGACGTGCACCGTCGCAATTTTCTCTCTACGAGCCGCATCAGCAAGTCGCAAGTCGGCGGTAACAAATTCGGTGCGTAGATGCGCTGCCGATACGAGGTATGCGGCATCATAAATGCTTAGCATAGAGCGCCGAGCGATTCCCATGTGCCGACCGAGCGCAAGAAACGCGTATGGATCGACCTGAAAGGCTAGCGCCTTTAGTAGATCCATTGCTTCACCGACCGCCGTTGCATCGATACGCTTCCGTCTTTCGGCGACGACCAGAATGTTCTCGATTTCAAATGCGAAGATAGCCGACGAACGCGCCAGCGTGACTTACGCGCCTAAGAACGGCGTCCGCCGCTTTCGAGCGTTCATCGCGTAGAAGCCACTTGGCGGCGACCGAAGCGTCGATCAAGGGAGGCGTCAACGGTCGTGTCCCTCATGAGCCAGCCCTCGGAGCGTTTCATTCGGGCGTAGAAAAGCACCCTGTGGCGACTGCCGTTCTTGAAACGCTTTGAAATTCGCTACGATCGTTTCTGGAGCGAGGCGTTCCGTCGGCATCGCACACAATTCGGCGACGGCCTTACCGTTGCGCGTAATGACGATGCGCTCTCCCGCCGCAGCTCGGTCGATGAGACGAGATAATTGTGTTTTTGCCTCGTATACACCAATGGTCGTTTTCACTAGTCTAGTCTATTAGATAGACCACGTTGCCATCAAGCGCACACGGTTCCATTCGTTTCAGGCCTCTTGCTGAGGAATTGCCGGCTACCGAGCCACCGCCGTCTCAACCCGTTCGAACGAGACGGTCGGCGCTCGTACCTCCGACATACTTTCTTCCGAGTGACGCGTTCGACCGGTTCATCGACTATCGGCGTCGCGAATAACGAGGCGCCCGGAAACCCTACCTGACTCGGCCAATCGAAAGCACTGCAGCCCTCAAATCGTTCGCCGGCGGCTCGGGCAGCGATTCGGCCACGAGTCGCGTCGCCTGGTTCTTCCTCATACCTGATCGCAGGTATCGAGGCACTCTGCCTGCACGCCGACCCTGGCTAGCCTTCGAGCTAAAGAAGAGATGCCGGCGACGTGACGGAGGCGCTGCTTTCGTCGTCGGTTTCTCCGATCCGCACCGTTTCAAACGCCGTAGGTGCCGCTGCTGCGAGCCTACGGTTTGAAAAAGATGGCGCTCACCGCGCTATTTGTGGATCATCGCGCTGCCATCGGCGATGGACATAAGGATATTACTTTGTCGCTCGATCCGCTCACTCCGCAGAACACCACAATCATCTTGATTGATTTCACCATCGGTATTGGCAACGTGTTCCGGTCCCAGCAGTAAGACAAAACGGAAACGAACGAGTGCCGGCGATCCAAGTTGACTTTGCGCAAGTCGGCCGTCACGGAAGCGCGTTAATTCGGTGCGTGATGAGCTCGGCGGTTGGTGGACTAGTTTGAAACAAAGGCTGCGCTCGAGACGTCAGCTATTCACCCGAAGCTCATGTTTCGTCGTTAGTCAACCGCAGAATCCGTGCGGCGGCATCGAGCTCCGACAATG
The DNA here is from genome assembly GCA_964244215.1 of uncultured bacterium. GTDB lineage: Bacteria > Vulcanimicrobiota > Vulcanimicrobiia > Vulcanimicrobiales > Vulcanimicrobiaceae > CAXTIY01. The sequence goes on along the minus strand of CAXTIY010000154.1, from coordinate 3,110 downwards.
AAAGGTCACGATGTCTCAGTCGCAAGTTACGGTCATTACCGGCACGAATACGGGCTTCGGTTACGATACCGCACGTCTGCTGGTCGAGGCGGGGCACGAGGTGTTCGGCACGATGCGCGACATCGCGGGCCGCAACGCCGAACCGGCGAAAGCGCTCGAACGGCTCGGTATTCACGTGGTCGACCTCGATGTGACCGACGAAGATTCCGTCGAGCGCGGCGCGGCGAAGATCCTGGATGCGGCCGGTCGCGTCGACGTCCTCGTCAATAACGCGGGAACGGCTCACTTCGGCACGACGGAAGCCTTCACGCCCGCTTCGCTCGAACGTCAGCTAGCGACGAACGTTATCGGGCCCTTTCGCCTGGCGCGAGCTTTCTTGCCCGGCATGCGCGAGCGGCACTCGGGACTCGTCGTTTTCATCAGCTCCGTCGTCGGCCGCTTCGCCTTGCCGTTTAACGGCATCTACACATCGTCGAAGTGGGCGATTGAAGCGCTCGCTGAAGCGTTCTCATATGAATTGCGACCGTTTGCGGTCGATGTCGCAATCGTCGAACCCGGTGCCTACGCGACGAATATCGGGAACGTCATGATCAAACCCGACGACGTCGAACGCCTCGCAAGTTACGGTGAGATTGCAAAAACCGCCGACACGATGATTGCAGGGCTCAGCTCGACCGCGGGTCCGCCAATCGAAGTCGCCGAGGCGATCGCTGCGCTCGTCGCTGCGGAGCCAGGAACGCGTCCGCTTCGCACGGTGGTACCCGCCGACTCGCCTGCCAGCCATATCAACGAGTTGGTGGCACCGATTCAACGCGCGATCCTCGAAGGTTTCGGCCTCGGACAGTTTCTCAGCCCGGCGCCGAGCGGCGTGATCTAGCGCGCACTTCCACGTGAAACGGAGTACAATTTACATGAGCCACGATGCAAACCAAACCCGGACGAGACTCGAGACGGCCGACTCTTTCGAGCTTGGTGACCGCTTCGTTAAACGCATCGGTTACGGCGCGATGCAGCTCGCCGGTCCCGGCGTCTTTGGACCGCCGAAGGATCGCGATGGCGCACTTGCCGTCCTTCGCGAGGCCGTCGCGAGCGGCGTAAATCATATCGACACGAGCGATTTCTACGGCCCGCACGTCACGAATCAACTGATCCGCGAAGCGCTGCATCCTTATCCGTCCGACCTTACGATCGTGACCAAGGTAGGCGCGGTGCGGGGTGAAGACGCGTCGTGGAAGCCCGCGACGAGCGCCGAGCAGCTCACACAAGCGGTGCACGACAATTTGCGCAACCTCGGCCTCGAAGCGCTCCACGTCGTCAACCTTCGGGTTATGGGCGACGCGCACGGCGGCGCGAGCGAGGGTTCGATTGAAGAGCCGCTGAGCGTACTTATCGCGCTACAGAAGCAAGGGCTGATCCGCCATCTCGGCCTAAGCAACGTGACCGCCGCGCAAGTCGTGCAGGGCCGCCGCTTAGCCGAAATCGTTGAAGTGCAGAATGAGTATAATCTCGCTCATCGCGGCGACGACGAGCTTATCGACTCGCTCGAAGCGGACGGCATCGCGTATGTGCCGTTCTTCCCGCTCGGCGGCTTCACGCCGCTGCAATCGACGACGCTTTCAGACGTTGCGAAGCGCATCGGCGCGAACCCCATGCAAGTCGCACTCGCCTGGCTGCTGCAGCGCGCGACCAACGTTCTCCTCATCCCCGGCACGTCGACGGTCGCACATCTTCGCGATAACCTCGCCGCCGCCGAGATCGAGCTCTCACCCGACGCCGTCGCCGAACTCGATGGAATAGCTGCTGCGTAGTGCGGCCGGTCTTGCATCCGACGCATCCGCAGCACGTTACAGAGTAATCATTAAACCACGACCAGTAGCTCCGCTACCGACTCATACTGCGCGTTCCGCCGGTAGCGCGGCCAACGGAGTGACCGGTATCTGAAAATCGTCGGCACTCGCCATGAACCGTGAACCCATAGGTACGGATGATCATCGTTCGCGACTGCGAGTCACCGCTGCTTACCTGGAGGAAGCCCACAGTCGTTGTTAGCTGAAAAGTACAATCCAGACGCGTATGGCACTTGTAGTTTCGTCGTAGGCTTCAAGGAGAGTGAGCGCGAGCGGATGGCTGAAACACAATGGGCTCCTAACGCCTTTGCGGAACGTACGGTCGTTGTGACCGGCGCGGGGTGGGGGCTCGGGCGCGGTATCGCACACGCCTTTGCAGCTCGCGGCGCACACGTTTTTGGTTGCGACGTAAATGAAGAAGGTTTGCAAGAGACCGCACGGACCGCACCAAGCCTCATAACCGTTCGGGCCGTCGATGTTACGGATCGGGCTGCGGTTCAACGCTTCGTAAGCGACGTGGCTCGCGCGCAAGGACGAATCGATATCATCGTCAATGATGCCGGCGGTCTATGCGGCCAGGTGGGTGTCCCGCTCGAAGACGTTCCCGAGACGGCTTTCGACGCAATCTTTTCAGCCAATGTAAGCAGCACGTTTTTAGTCTCGCAGGCGGCGGTCACTTTTATGAAACAACGACGATGGGGACGCATCGTCAACATCTCGAGCGGCGCGGGCCTCACGCTCACTGTGACGAACATACAAGCGTACACAGCGGCGAAGGCCGCCGTTATCGGACTTACAAGGCAGCTCGCACACGAACTCGGACCGTTCGGAATCACCGTGAATTGCGTCGCACCGGGGATGGTACCATGCAATCCGTATGCGCAATCGAAATGGGAATCGTTAAGCGCCGAACAGCGTGCGCAAGCGCTCGATCTGATCGCCACCCGACGCGTCGGGCGACCGGAAGATATAGCGAATGCCGTGCTCTTCTTTGCAAGTGACGCGGCCGAATGGATCTCCGGCCAGACGCTGCTTGTAGATGGAGGTCGTTAGCGAGCTGCGGTTACGATGCGATCGAACACCGTTCCATTCTAGTGCTTGCGGCGTAGTTCGTCCCCACCGTTCAAGCCGCACGATACTACGAGGTCAGCCATTTGGGGGAATAGGCGAACGTACACGCCCTTTGCACCGCTACAATTATCTTCGGCGAGACTAGGCGGCGCAGACCACGCGGTTCGCTTCGCGGTTAGTTAACGAACAGCG
>CAXTIY010000153.1:0-8104 GCA_964244215.1 uncultured bacterium | reverse complement strand
AGATAATCGTTGACGGTCACGACGTGTACGCCGCGCCCGACGAGGGCATTGGCATACGTCGCGAGCGTCGCGACGAGCGTTTTCCCCTCGCCCGTCTTCATTTCGGCGACCTTGCCTTCGTGCAGAACCTGCCCGCCCATGATCTGCACGTCGAAGTGCCGCATGTTCAGAACCCGCTTACCCGCCTCGCGAGCGACGGCGAAGACCTCGGGCAGCATCTCGTCCAGGAGATTGCGGGCCGCCTCTTTCTCGACGCCTTCGAAGCGCGCGCGAAATTCGAGCGTCTTGGCTTGTAGTTCGCTATCCGAGAGGGCGGAGATTTCTGGTTCGAGGGCGTTCGTCGCGACGACGGTGCGGCGCAGACGCACCACCTCGCGCTCGTTACCGTCGAAAAGTGTCTTCAGGAAGGCCATAGCAGTCTATAACCGTTCGCGCTGCGAAGAAGTTACTCTTGGCGCCACACGGCCCGGATCCGCACATCGTCAGGCGGGGAGCATGATGCTGAAGGTGCTTCCTTGATTTTCGACCGAGCGCACGACGAGGCGGCCGCCGTGCACGTCGACGATTTTCTTGGCCACGTAGAGCCCGACGCCCGACCCCGCGATACCGCGCGTGCGGGCGTTCGTGCCGCGCCCGAAGCGCGTGAAGATCCGCTCGACCTCGCCCTCGGGAATACCGATGCCGGTATCGGCCACTTCGATGTTCACGTTCCCGTCGGCCGCGGCGACTCGCACCGAGACCGTGCCGCCCGAGTACTTGAGCGCGTTGCCGACGACGTTGTCGAGCACGTGCCGCAAGCGGCCCCGGTCGAACGATACGATGAGGGGTTCCGCCGGCATCTCGATCGTAACGCGGCGCTGCCGGTCGAGCGGGGCGATCGCCTCGCGCACGAAGGCGGCGACGTCCTCGCTCGCGCGCTGTAGGGAGAAGCCGGCACTTTGCGTGGCTGCCAGGGCCAGTGCGTCCTCGCTGAGCTTCGCGAGCCGCTTCGTCTGTTCCATGATCGTTTCCGCGCTGCTGCGCGCCTCGGGATCGCGGCTCTCGAGCAACAATTCGGAAAAACCCGAGATCACGGTGAGTGGCCCGCGAAAGTCGTGCGCGAACATAGCCATCAGATCGTCCTTGAACGCGTTGCTCTCGGCGAGCGCCTGCGACGTGCGCGCCGTCTGCTCGTACAGTTCGACGTTGCGGATTGCGAGCGCGGCGAGCGTGACGAGCGAATCGATGAGCCGCCGCTCGGCTTTGGAAAACGGCTCGACCCGCCCGACCACGAGCAACCCCGGTTGCGCTTCGAGGGCGGGATCCGCGCGCATCGTCAGCCGGCTCATGGCGAACGACATCGCCATCTCCGCCTTCAGGACGCCGCCCGCAACGACGTCTTCGGCCGGCAACTCCTCGGGCGGGAGCGGCGTGCCGTCCGCGACGGCATAGCCGATGCGCGCGAAGACGTCGCCACGGCGCCCGTAGACGCAGGCGTAGCGAGCGAAGACCATCCGCATGACGAGTCCGCAGAGGACGCGCGCGAGCGGCTCGAGTTCGTTTACGCCGAGGATCGTCCGCGCGGCATCGACCAGAGCCGCGCCTTCGGCCGCGTAGCGACGTAATTGTTCGAAGGCGAGGGCGCTCGCCAAGCCGAGCGAGAGTTGGCCCGCGAGCGTGCGCAGATGCTTGACGTCTTCTTCACCGATCGGCGCCGTCGCATCTTCGATAACGAGCATCGCCCGCAGCTGTCCGTCGAACGAGACGGCGAGCAAGTCTTCGGCGCCCACGCGCATGAGAGCGCGCAAACGGAGCACGTCGAGATCGATTTCTTCGAGCGAGCGCGAGGCGCGTACGGCGTTCGATTCGCTCGCGGCCACGGCTCGAAACTCTCGTTCGCGCAGTTCGTACGCGACGCACGTCCGGTTGAAATCGCGGCCGATGCCGCGGGCGACGATGGCCAGCATTTCGTGCGCTTCGCGTGCGTCGCGAAGCGCACGCATGGTGCGCTCGAGGCTTTCGTTACGCCGAAGGCGATCGGCCTCGACCGCGTTGACGAGCAGAGGTGCTTACGAGGCCTGCGGGTTCGGAGCGCCCATCGCGGAGCCCGAGGCCGAACTCGTGGTCGAACCCTGATAGTCGGGCCGATTCTTCGTGCCTTGATTTAAGAAGAAAAAGACGAGAAGGATGACGACGGCCGCGACGATGGAGATGCCGGCAAACTTCACGGCCTCCGACGAAGCGAGACCTTGGCCGCTCGTGTTGACGATCTGTCTACTCAAAGTTGTCTCCTTTTACACAGAAGCCGCGGCGCGCGGCTTCGAGGGTAGAAGCCGCGGCGCGCGGCTTCGTTGAAACGCTGCTACCAACTATACCCGGAGTTTTGCCGGATGGTCGATCTTGGCAACCGGAACCTCTCGCATAAGTTCACCGACCGTGACGAAGCGAAACCCCGCAGCCCGGAAATGCGCGACGATCGTCGGTAGTACCTCGATGGTACTGAGGCGGCCGCTATGCAAGAGCATGATCTCGGGTGCCGTCGCAAAGCGTTCCACATGGGCCGCCATCGCTTGGGGTGTCAGCGCCGAGCGCCAATCGCCCGGATCGTCGTTCCAGAGCACCACGTGATAGCCCGCGTGCTGCGCCGCTTCCACCGTCGCGAGCGTGAAGCGCCCGTGTGGCGGCCGCATCAGCGTCCGAATCGCCGGATCTCGCACGTAACATTCGAGCGTCCGGGCACCGTCGCTTAGTTGGCGTTCGACCTGCGCCCGATCGAGCGCTTCGAAATTCGCCGGATGCGTTTGCGTGTGATTGGCGATTTCGTCGCCGTCGGCTTCGATGCGTCGCGCGAGATCCGGGAAGATCTCGGTATCGTCGCCGATCAAGAAAAACGTCGCCGGCACGCGCAACTCGCGCAGCATGTCGAGCAAGAGAGGCGTTTCGACCGGGTACGGCCCGTCGTCGAAGGTGAGTGCGATCAGCTTCGGATGCGGGGCGCGCTCGTCCGGGAGGCGATCGTGCAGGAGCCGTCCGAGGTGCGCCCCGAGGCCCGGTGAAAGTTCGCGCGAAGCGTCCGCGTTGCGTGCGATGAGCGCCGGAACGACCGGCTGCGAGAGCACGTGGCGCAGACCGTAGCTTGCGGCGAGCGCCGCGAAGAGGACGAAGGCCGCGAGCGCGAATAGCTTGCTACGCGGCGGCTTCATTTCGCGGTCGAGGCCGAGGCCTGCCGCTCCGTATTCGTCGCGGCGTAATCGCGGCCGACGATCACCGTGACGTCGCTCGTCGAAGGTTGCGCGTCCGGCTGGACGGTCGCCGTGGCGAGCGCGAGCGCGGTGCGGACGCGTTCGCCCGCGAGCGGCGTGCCGACCGAGTGGACGTGGATCTCGGTCGCGTCGTAGCCGAAGCGCGACGCGTTCTCGACCGATTGCACGACGAAGCCCTGCTTGCGCAGCAGCCCCGCGAGCGCAGCGCCTTCCCCGGCCACGCCCGAGCCGTTCTCGACCTCGACGTGGATCGTGCCGGGATTGACCGCCGCGACCGCCCGTGCGTCGGGCGGGACGGACGGCAGCACGGGATCCAGGAACATCTTCTTCACGAGCGCCGCTTTCGCGGTGTCGTCGGCCACGATGACGTCGCCGCAACACGCGAGTTCTTTATCGCCGACGTACGGCACTTGCTGCGTGTCGATCTTCGCGATGTCGATATGCTGGAAAGCCCAGGCGAGGCTGAGCATCTCGTTTTGACTGAGATCCGTGTACACGTTCTTGCGAATGACGTCGATCAATTGCGTGACGTGCAAGAGATCGTTGAATTTGTCGTTCTTGAGTTTCGCGACGGTCAATCGGATCACTTGATCTTGCCGTTTGATGCGGCACGGATCGCTACAAGCATCGTGACGGAAGCGACTATACGATACCGCATCCTCGCCGTTCATGTGGTATTTTTTCCCGCCGATGAAATGGATGTGGAGATGGCCCCAATTGTCGTCGTAATTCATCGTCTCGTCCGGCACGACGTCGATACCGCCGATTGCGTCGATCACGCTCTTCGTCGCATCGATGCGTAAGGTGACGTAACGATCGAATCCGGGCAAGCCGAGAAACCTACCGATGACTTTCTCCGAATTATGTGCCGCCATCGCCGAATTGCCGTTAAAGCCGACGTAACCGGCGTTTATTTTATTCTCGGATCCGTCGGGCATGATCGCGGCCATGTCGCGAGGCACGGAGAGAATCGAGACGTTTCCCGTCGGATTTTCCGACGTCGGTAGATTGAGGGCGACCGCTTTGATCGTATCCGTACGCGCGTTCGACGATACTTCTTCGTCTTTGGTGTTGTAGTTGTAATCGAGACCGAGCAATAAGATCGCGACGCGATCTTTGTGAAATACGTCTTGCGGTGTAGCGATAAACGGGATGTGAACGTCGGAGCGGATGACGTCGCTCGGCGTGCGGTGCTGCACGACCGATTGCATGGCGACCGCGCCCGCGCCGATGCCGACGATTAGTCCGAGAAAGATCAAGAGCTTTCCGAACATGCCCACGCGCGTTAAACGCCCACGAGTTGCCCGGCGGGGACGAGCGTGCCGTAGAAATCGAACGCCGTCGCGCCTGCGAGCGTAACGTCGACGAACTCGCCCGGACTCGTTTCACCGGTGAAGTATACGCCGCCATCGACGCCCGGCGCTTCGCCCATGGAACGGCCGACCCACGCGTAAGCCGCGCCGAGCGCTCCGCGCACGGGTTCGCTCCGGCGCAAGGCGCGATACTCTTCGACGAGTACGCGCTCCACACGGCCGACGCGCTTGGCGCGCGCCGCGGCACTCGCATGGCGCTGTGCTTCACGCAGACGCAGTAAACGCGCGCGCTTCGTCTTTTCCGGAACGCGCGTGCCGAGCAACGCCGCGGGCGTCCCGTCTTCGCGGCTATACGTGAAGAAGCCGACGCGGTCGAGTTGCGCTTGCGCGATCCACGCTTCGAGGTAATCGACGTGCGCTTCGGTTTCGCCCGGAAAGCCGACGATGAACGTCGAGCGCATCGTCACGCCCGGAATCCGCTGCCGGAAATCGTTCAAAATCTCGAGATAACGCTCGCCGTTCGAAGGGCGTAACATCGCGCGCAACATCTCGGGATGCGCGTGCTGCAAAGGCATGTCGATGTATTTGCAAACCTTCGGTAGCGTCGCGATCGCTTCGATCAACTCGTCGTCGACCGTCGCGGGATACAGATAGAGCAAGCGGATCCACTGGAGCTCTTCGATCCCGTGCAGGTCGTGCAGCAACGTCGCGAGGCCGCCGCGCCGAGCGCCGCGATCGCGCCCGTACATCGACGTATCTTGCGCGATGAGGATCAGTTCTTTCGTACCGGCCGCCGCGAGCGCACGCGCTTCGAGCAAGATCGACTCGCTGCTGCGGCTGCGAAATTTCCCCCGCAGTTGCGGGATGATGCAAAAGGTGCACGGATGATCGCAGCCTTCGGCGACCTTGAGGTAGGCCGTGGCGCGCGGCGTCGTGATGAGGCGCGGTAGAAAATCGTGCTCGGGTTCGGCTTCGAAGCCGAGCCGCACGGGGCCGAGCCCCGAGCGCGCTTCTTCGAGCACCTCGACGATCGACGCGTAAGCGCCCGTTCCGACCACGCCGTCGATCTCCGGGACGAGCGAGCGCAGCTCTTCACCGAAGCGCTGCGAGAGGCAGCCGGCCACGATGAGCTGCTGACCGGGCGTCTTATTCGCTGCGTGCTGGAGGATCGTATCGGTCGATTCGGCCTTGGCCGCATCGATAAAAGCGCACGTGTTGATTACCACGGCATCGGCATCGGCAGACTCGGAAACGAGCTGCCAGCCGGCCTGTCCGAGCTTCCCGATCATCACTTCGGAATCGACGAGATTCTTCGCGCAACCGAGCGAAACGAAGGCGACGCGCTTATCTAATTCCGGCAAAACGGGGTAAACTTCGCCGCGGCCCGGCCCGCCCCCCACAAGGGGCTCGCTCGGCGTTCTAGCGATAATTCACGAATTGCAGCGGCACGTCGACGTCGAGCCCTTTCAGCAGCGCTTGGACTTTTTGTAAGTCGTCCTTACTCTTGGCCGAAACGCGCAGTTGCTCGTCTTGATACTGCGTGGTCACCTTGAGCTTCGCCGCTTTGATCGCCTCGACGAGCGGCTTCGATTTGTCTTTAGCGATGCCGCTCTTAATCGTGACCACTTGGCGCACGGCGTTACCGGCTGCCGGCTCGACCTTCCCGTATTCGAAGGCTTTGAGCGAGATGCCGCGCTTGTTCGCCCGGCTCTGCAACACGTCCGTGACGTTTTTGAGCTTGAGCTCGTCATCGGTCGTAATCGTGATCGTCTTATCGGCATGCTCGATCGCCGTCTTCGAATTCTTGAAGTCGAAGCGGCCTTCGATCTCCTTACGAGTCTGATTGAGCGCGTTATCGAGTTCTTGCGGATCGACTTTGGAAACAACGTCGAATGAAAAGTCGGCCATGCGCCTAGCGTTCGCGCCGCTCGCGCCTACTCTTCGTCGAGCGTGACGCGGCGTTGCACGACGCCGCCCGCATGCCCCATCGAGCCGAGCTCCTTGCCGTTGACCCGCAGATCTACGCCGCCCGCGTTGCCCGTGCGGATGTCGGCGAGCTTGCCGTGAAACGCTTTACGCGTGCCCGGGGGAAACGTGCCTTCGAGCTGTTTGTTGCCGTCGATCTCGACCAGTAACCAGGTCGTTTTCGTCAGGCGGACTTCGAGCGTTCGGCGCTCCTGGGGGCTTAGCGTATGCTGCGTCGAGGGCGCTGCGGCTTCGACTTGCGTTGAGGCCGCGGGTGCCGGACTGTCGGCCGTGAGCGGCTCGGCGAGCGCCAAAGCGCGATGGCTCGCGCGCAATTCGAAGTAGTTATAGCCGACGAACCCAAGCAGGACGGCCGCTGCGAGGGCCAAGACCCAAAGCCAAGGAGACGTTTCGCCCCGCCGCGAGCTACGCGGCGAAACGCGGCGTTCGGGGGCGGCCGTGGCAACGCGCGCGAGCGTTTCGTTGAAAGCTTGGACGGCGGGCTCGGGCTCGAGTCCGAGATACCTCGCATAGGTGCGCAAGAAGCCACGAACGTAAACGGGCGCCCCGATGAGCGCCCAGTTTTCGTCTTCAAGCGCTTCCAAGTACACGGAGCGAATATGAAGCTGCTCGGAGACCTCCGAGAAAGAGAGATGGCGTGCCTCGCGCGCCGCGCGGAGCTCATCCCCTATTTTAGGCATCGAACGTGGTGTTTGCTCCGTCGATGCGTTATCCTGTACGGCGAATGGCTGGAACGGAAAAGCCGCGCGTCGTCGCGGCCATGAGCGGTGGGGTCGATTCGGCCGTCGCTGCGGGCTTGCTTTGCGAGCAGGGCTACGACGTGGTCGGCGTGACCATGAAAATGTACGCACCGTCGAAGCCCGCGACGGCCAAATCTTGCTGCGGCGCACGAGATTTCGACGACGCGCGCGCGAGCGCGGCCGTTCTCGGAATTCCGCACTACGTGCTCGACTTCGAAGAAGCGTTCGAGCGGCACGTGATCGAGCGCTTCATCGCCGATTACCGAGAAGGCCGCACGCCCAACCCGTGCGTGGCGTGCAACAACTTCGTGAAGCTCGGGACGCTGCGCCGTTTCGCGGACCGCATCGGAGCGCGCTACGTGGCGACGGGACACTACGCGCGGCTGGAGCAGACGCCGAGCGGCCCGCGGTTGTTCTGTGGTGAGCCCGCCAAAGATCAGTCGTACGCGCTCGCGCAGCTCACCCCCGAACAACTGACGGGCTTGCTCTTACCGCTCGGCGCGCTCGCCAAAGCCGAAACGCGCGACCACGCCACGCGCCTGGGTCTGGACGTTGCGGACAAGCCGGAATCGCAAGACATCTGCTTCGTCGAGGGCGGCGATTACCGGGACGTGCTCGCCCGAACGCCTTCGCCCGAGACGAGCGGCAACGTCGTGACGGTCCAAGGCGAGCGCGTCGGGACGCACGCCGGCGTTTCGCAATTCACCGTCGGGCAGCGACGCGGCTTGCCCGCCACGCACTTTAACGACGGGCCGCGCTATGTGACGAGCATCGACGCCCGTACCGGCACGATCGTCATCGGACGCGAAACGGAACTGCTCTC
>CAXTIY010000152.1:0-8108 GCA_964244215.1 uncultured bacterium | reverse complement strand
AGCGCGAAGACGGATCCCGTTTTGACGTACGGAAGCGAGAGTGCGAACGCCGCAGCCGCTATAACGAGCGCGCTCGGGCGCGAGACGTCGCGCCGGCGCGCGAGGTCGTCCGTCAACAGCACCACGAGCAGCGCCGACATGATGCCGAACGCCGCGCCGAACGAACCCGAGAAACGCAGCAGCAAGCTGCCCGGACGCGTCAGCATGAACGCGGCGAGCCCGATCGCAAGTCCGACGAAACTGCGCGGGAGCGACTGCTGAATTGCCGCCATTTCCGGCGACTCGGCGAGCGCGCGAAGACGCGCCAAGATTGCGCGGCCGACCGTCTCCCGTCGACTTGCCGGATACTGCGGTACGGCCACGGAGCGCGTTCATTCGAGCGCGCGAAGGAATAACCTTAAGCGAATCGCTCGAATGCGCAGAGCCGCCCTTACAGGCGGCGAAACACCGCTTCGACACGTCCGAGGACCGTGACGTCGTCTGCGTAGATCGGTTCCATCGTGCGATTTTCCGGTTGTAAGCGTACGCGCCCGGGCTCGCGGAAGAATCGCTTGACCGTCGCCTCGCCGTCGACCATCGCGACGACGATCTCGCCGTTCTGTGCGTCCGGCTGCGGCGCAACGACGATGAGATCGCCATCGAGAATAGCGGCCTCGATCATCGATTCACCGGCAACGCGCAACATGAACGTGCCGTCGCGGCGCGCGAGTTCAGGCGGGACGACGTATTCGCCGTCGCGGTTCTCGGTCGCCGTAATCGGCGTGCCCGCGGCGACGCGCCCGATGATCGGGAGAACCGCATAGGGTACTTCGCGCGGCGGTAACGCGCCGTTCGTCGCGATTAGCGCGCGCGGCTTGGTCGGATCGCGATGGATGAGGCCGCGCTTTTCGAGCGAGCGGAGGTGCGATTGCACGGTCGATGACGACGATAGTCCGACCCGCTCACCGATCTCGCGAACCGAGGGCGGATAGCCGTGCTCGGCCGTAAAGTCGCGAATAACTTCGAGAATGCGCGATTGGCGCTCGGTCGGCGCTCGATCGTTCATAGGGTCTCCCAAATAGGCAACGACGCATGAGGACGTCGCGATTGGGAAAGAGGATAACATGAAACCTTGCTTTAGTGCAAACATACGTTCGACGGAAGATTGACATTTGAGTCCGCGACTTGATAGAATGGGGACGAACAAGCGTTTGGCCCAAGATATGGACGAAAGCGAGGTCGGTATGTACTCGTACAAGAGGAAGCGGATCAGTCTGATGCCGGCGGTCGCTCTCGCGACGCTGAGCGCACTGGTCGCGATCCCGGCCCTCTCGCCGCGGTTATTCGCCGGCAGTCCGCAACGTACGATTACCGTCACCGTCCATCCGGGCGAGAATCTTTGGACGATTGCCGATCGCTATACGGCGACCGATGCGAACACACAAGAAACGATCGATGCGATAAAAGGCGCGAACCATCTCGCGACTGCTCGAATCGTTCCCGGCCAGAGGTTGCTCGTTCCACAATAGCACTCAAGCGGCAAATTTTAAGACGAGAGTGCGTGTATACGCGCTCTCTTTTTTAATTCGTAATGCCAGTTCGATCGAACGTACGCTACAGAGCCATGTAGCGTTTCGTTACGGCCGTCGCGACAAGACGATGCTATGCCCCGAGTGATGACCGAGAAACTCTAAACTCTCGGTCATCCACGTATCGAGACCGCCTTGCACGTGCTGCGAGACCTCGCGTGCGATATGTTCGCGATTGCGCAGCCACTCGAGTTCGGTGCGCGACGTAGCAGGCCAGATCGCTTCTTCGCATTCTTCACAGTGGTAGCCGTATCTCATCCGCTAGAGAGTTACCCGTTCGGCCGGGAACTCCAGCGCCACTTGAGATTTCGCTTGCACGAAAGCTTTGACCCTGCGAGAGCACAAGAAGCCTCCACGCATGGAGGCTTCTTCTTTGCTCTTTAGGTTCTAGAGCTTGATGTTTGCATCTACGAATACGCCGAAAGGCTGCTGAACCCAATTCGGTCCGTAGGCGTAATGACTTGCCGGCTGGATCGCTTGACCTGGGTTATACGTGTTGCCGATGCCTCCGGAGAGGCCTTGATTGACGAGCGTATATTGGCACGCTCCGGCAACCTTCCAAGGGACGTTCGAGCCGCCGAAACACGTATTTACGACGTTCGAAAGATTCGCAGTGATCGTCAGGTTCTTCGTGACGTCGTAGGCGAGTTGAAGGTGCATCAAGATGAGATTCGGTTCCGAGAACGCTCCGATGCCGTCGAAGAGGCCGGTTTGCGTATTCGGTATACCGCTAGCTAGCTGTCCGCACGAGCCCGCGTCATACGAAGCACCGCCGGCGGCTCCGTATGGGTAACGCGGATCGCCGGCAGTCGCGCCCAAAGCGGCCGCACACGTCGTGGGGTCGATGCCTGCCGTCGCCAAAGGATCGCCGTAGCGCTGTCCAGCGAAGAGCTGCACGATCGGCGTGATCGAGAACTTCTTCACCCGTTCGTTGAGAACGAGCGAGCCGACGTACGGAAATCCGATTTGATTCGCTTGCAAGCCGATTCCCGCCGGAATGAGGTCGTAGGGAACGTCTGAAGCGTTGTTATACGGGTTCACGTCTTGCAGCGGAGCGTTGTAGTAGGGATTAGCGACCGTCCCCGCTCCGCACGCGGGAGCCGCCGTGCCGCCGCCCGTTGCGGTTACGAGGGTGTAGCACGCCGCACCGCCGCCCGCTTTCGTCAACGCATTGTACGCCTTGATCGCCGTGATGACCGGAGTCAGAACGGTCGTTCCATTCGAAAGCGTGTCGTATTTGACGTAGCTATGCGTGTATGCAAAGGCGAGCCGTGCCGAGAGCCCGTCGTTTGCAAAATTTCCCTTGTCGAGTTCGAACTCGACACCTTCGGACGTTTGGTTGCCGACGGCTAAACCGGATACGAAATTCGTAGCGCGGTTTAAGTAGAATTGTTCCTTTTGGTTCTGCGTCTTACGGATGAACGGCGACAGCTTCACGGAGAGCTGGCCCGGAAACTGATGCTCGATGGAAAAGTCGTAGTTGTTCGAAGTCGCAGGCGGAACCGGATGGTTCGGCGTGGTGAATCCGTACTGCTGAAAACCGTAGGTTCCATAAAGCAGTGCCGGAGCGTTCGCCTGCAGCGCGTCGTACTGTTCGAAAGCGCTATTCGGCGGTTCGGCGAACCGTCCGTACGCACCGCGAAAAACCGTGCTGGGATCGATCGCATACGTAAAGCCGAGACGCGGCTGGAAGACGGGATACGTCTGCGTCGTCACGCCGCTCGGATTTTGGAAGTTGCCCGCAGAGTAGCCCGCGCCGCAAGGCGAATTAACGGAAGCCAAACCGAGGCCCGTAATCTTATCGGCAAGGGCGCCCGTTGCGTTGTTGACGCACATTTCGCGGTTATACGCGTTGTACCAGAACGCGCGAGCAGGGCCGCCACCCGTATCGCCGCCTTGGAATTGATAGACGTCGAGGCGGATGCCACCGTTGATCGTTAATTTGGGAGTCGGCCGGAATTCATCGGTGAGCGAGGCACCCCAGAATATCGGCTTTACGGTGTTATAAGTCGCGTATTGGCCGTTGCCGGTCACGAGATATTGGCAGGGACCGGTTCCGCATGCAGCGGCCGTAATCGGCGCGACCGTGCCGTTATAGGCTTGCTGGATCGTCGCCCACTGGGCGCCTGCGAGTCCGTCGACCTGACCGTTATTCAGAAGCGACGGGCTCCGGTAGCACGCCGTTGGTGCGCCGGTGGCACTGTAACAGACACCGTTCGTCGGGTTCTTCGAATCGACGAGAACGCCGACTTGCGTTCGAACGTTTACGGAATCCGGACCGTACGCACCATTGATATACTGCGAATTGTTATCGCGAACGACGCGTGAGGTCGTGAAGTCACCGCCGAGTTGAAGTAAGTTTTTCGAACCTAATTGGTCGGCGAATTGGAAGCTCACGCCGCGCGTGTGTCCCGACAACTCGTAATCGCCCGAAACGCCGAGGTTACCACCGAAGTTATTCGAGGTCGCGCCCGTATTCGGCCAATCGGAATAGTACGTGTATCCGTAAACGCGAAAGTACGCCGCGGATCCAAGCGACTTCGTGAACTGCAGTTTGAAGATGGCCTGATCGTTGAGAAAACCATCGCGCAGATTCGGGTCTATCGTGCTTTGGAACGCATGCGTCGGCGTATTCGGGAACTGGTATTGCGACGCAAACGCCTTGTAGTTGGTCGGCAAGAATCCGCCGGTCGGCAGATTGAGCGCATAACCATCGCCGTAGGTCGTTCCCTGACCGATCGTGTTCAGGTACGGAACTCCGCCTTGATCGTTAGCGGAAGTGTAAAACGACGTGCGGATGAAATTGACGTCGTATAACGTCTGAAGATCGTCGCGCGAGCCGTCCTTGTGCGGAAAATAATAGTGGAGATTGACGATCGAGTCACGATCCTGGACCGTCGCGGTCGAAAACGAGTTGAACGGCGTCAACACGAATCCGCCCGGATACAACTGGCCGGTGCTGTTATAGCAAGACGGCGTCACCGCTTGGGAGACCGCCGCAGAGCAAGGGATACCGTTCGCGACGCCATAGTTGGAAAGACCCGCGCCGTTGAATTGATCCGCAAAACGAAAATCCTGATTGTATCCGCCGAGCCCTAGATAGTACGAGAAGCGTTTGTTGTTGCTTACGCCACCGAGTTCGAACGAGAGCTTATGGTAGTAAGCGGGACCGCCCAAACCCAAGTCGAGGCTCTCGAATCCCGGGCTCGTACCGGTTCGGATAACTTGATTAATGTAACCCGCGACGCCGGCGGATTGGGTGCCTGCGGGCGGCGCTCCCGTATAGACCTGTAACTCTTGCTGGCCGAGCGACGACGTCGCGCCCGAGGGATAATTGTCGAAGGAGCGGTTAACGGGCACGCCGTCGATTTGATAACCGATCTGGTCGTAATCGCCACCGCGAATAGAGAGCCCGGCGCCGGCGCCGATGTAACCGCTTTGGCCGGGTGCAACGGATACGCCCGGGACGGTAGCGAGCGCCGAGAATGCGGAGTTGAGATTGCCGCCGCCACCGGCCGCCGCAACCTTTTGTTGCGTCACGGACGAGATCGAATACTCATCCGCCGTCGTCCCCGGCTTGACGAGTGAAGTCGCAGAGCGGGTGGTAACGCGGCCGATCGTTTTAAGCGCCTTATCCGCCGTGAGCGGGAGGACGCGCGTATTGTCGGCACTGATCGTTACGCCCGGAATCGTAATCGCCTGATAACCTTGAACTTCTACCGACACCGTGTACGTATCGGGAGCAAGATTGACGAACGTATAATGTCCGGCGCTATCCGAAGTAACCGTGGCAACCTGTTGTGGACTGGCTGCCGTAATCTTCGCGCTGGCGATTGGCTGTTTGCTCGTCGCGTCCAGGACCGTTCCCGATAGACCACCAGTCGTGCCTGCCAGAACCATAGTTCCCTGGCAAACGAACGAAAGGAGTACGAGAATAGCTAGAAGCGACAAGCTGAAACGACGTTTCAGCATGGGGGACTCCTGTGGAAATGGGAATGGAATTCAATCGAGACGCAGAGCGCCCGACGAACTGACGCTCCTGTTCGTATGGGCCGCCCGGTGTCCTTCATCCAACCTTAACAATGTAAACCGCCTCTATTGGACGACTTATTCACGCTAGGTTTAAGATACTTAACCAAGCCCCAATATTTTTTTGAGTCGGTACCTTTAGGCTCGATGCGATCCTAAGCGGCACGACAGCACGCCCAAAGTTTCTGTAAATCGTCGATTTACCGTATTCGCTATGCGAGCCGTTCGCGCAACAAATTGGGGATTTGCGACGGCCGGTCCGCGACTGGTACGCCTGCCGCAGCGAACGCCGCGAGTTTGCTCTCCGGCGTCCCAAATTTTCCGGAAATGATCGCACCCGCATGCCCGAGCCGCTTACCCTTCGGCGCGGAACGGCCACCGACGAACGCAACCACCGGCTTCTCCGGCAGATGCTCCCGGATAAACGCCGCCGCGTCTTCTTCATCGGACCCGCCGATCTCGCCGCATATGACCACGGCGTCGGTCTCCGGATCGCTCGCGAACGCGCGCAGGCAATCGACGAACGTCGTTCCGATGATCGGGTCGCCGCCGATACCGACGCATGTCGACTGCCCGATCCCGGCCTTGGTTAGTCCGTCGACGATTTCATAGGTCAACGTCCCCGAGCGAGAGATGACGCCGACGCGCCCGGGCGCGAAGACGTGGCCCGGCAAAATTCCGACGAGCGCTAGCCCGGGCGAAACGAGCCCCGGACAATTAGGCCCTAGTATACGCATCGCCCCCCGAGTCGTCGCGACGACCCGCAGCATATCGTGCGCCGGGATGCCCTCCGTAATACAGACGGCAAAACCGATGCCCGCATCGTACGCCTCGTAAAGCGCATCCGCCGCGAAGGGCGGCGGTACGAAGATGATCGTGTGGGTCGCGCCCGTCGCCTCGACCGCATCCTTCACCGTGTTGAAGACCGGCTGCCCGCTCTCGATCGTCGTCCCGCCTTTGCCGGGCGTGACACCGCCGACGATTTGGGTGCCGTAGGCGAGCATCCGCTGTGTGTGAAACAGCCCTTCGCGGCCGGTGATGCCTTGTACGATGACTTTCGAATTCTTGTCGAGGAAGATCGCCATGCTACGAACCCGAGAGGGCGAGTTCGACGGCACGCCGCGCGCCCTCGTCCATCGTTTCGACCGGATTCATGCCGGCGGCAGCCAATATCTCGCGGCCCTCTTTCTCGTTCGTGCCCGTCAGCCGGACGACGAGCGGCACTTCGCGCAAATCGCCGCCCGCGAGCGCGTCGACGATGCCGCGCGCGACTTGATCGCCGCGCGTGATGATATTCCATCAGCTTCAAGCGTGCGACGACCTTCCGAACGGCAAAGGCATCACGTTGTCCTTATCGGCGACGAACCCTAGATGGATTCGACTGCCCCCTAGGCGGCGCGGTCGCGACGAGCGGGCGCGCGCATGAAGGGCGCCTCGAGCCACCAGTAACTGCACGTTGCGAGAGCGACGATCGCGGGAACGCAGGCGACGACGAAGAGCCAATACCACGCGGGCGCGAGCGCACCAATCGAGACGAACGTTGAAAGTAGATGGGATGCGACGTAGAGCACGATTGCATGCAAGAGATAGACGCTGTAACTAATCGCGCCGAGAAATTGAAGTTCGATGCGGCGTAAGATCTTCGGCCCGGGCCCGAGTGCGACGCCCATGAAGATAGCGCAAAGGGCCGCGAGCTGCGCGGCGATGTCGAGACGCGGACCGTGTTCGAGGGTGAGAAACGTGCGCGGCGCGGTGACGACCGCCCCGACAAGGAGCGCGCAACCGGCAACGACGAGCACGTTGCCGTATCGCGCGAACCACGCCGCAGGGGTTCGACGTGCCGCAAATTCTGCTGCGAGCATGCCCGGCGCGAAGCATGCGACGATCCAGCAATGACGCTCGAACGCGGCGGCGACGATCACGACGGAAGCGAAAGCGAGCCACGAGCGGCCGCTACGGATCGCCGTGGCGAGCAACGGTAATGCGAGGTAGAAACCGCATTCGAACCCGAGGCTCCACGTCACGTTCGCATTGATGAGATCCGCGCTCGTGCGTCCGTTGACGGTCGCTCCGGTCGCGATGCCGAGAGAAAATTCGCGCACGATTTCGATGGCGACCGTGGCCGGCGCTTCGATCAAACGGAAATGCGTCTCGAACGCGACGACCACGAGCAACAGAACGATCGAACCTGCGAAAGCCGGATAGATGCGGCGCAGCCGCGCGCGATATAACGGCAGTGCCGGGAGCCGGCCGCCGAGCGCGAGCGCACGCGACCAAAACAGAAACGCCGTAATCATAAAGAAGATGGCTACCGCTCCGAGCCCGAGGATTTGGACGAACGCGTTGCCCGGAACGCCCCAAAGTCCGACGATTGCCGCCTGACGCGTCAGGTAAGCGTGCTGAACGAAAACCGAAATCGCGAGCACGCCGCGCAGTCCGTCGAGCGCCGGTAAGCGGGATGCTTCGACCAGTTCCGTGCGCGCACGCAGCGGCGGCAAACGTAGCGCGAGC
>CAXTIY010000151.1:0-8163 GCA_964244215.1 uncultured bacterium | reverse complement strand
GAGCACGACGTTCGTGAGGCCGCGCGGCACGAGCGTGCCGAACGGAATGCCGTACACGTGGCGCACGGGCGCAAATGCCGGTTCGTCCGTCGGAGAGACCGGATGGAGATCGATCGGATACGAAGCGAGGCCGATGCTGTCGGCCGGAATGCTACCCGACCATACGTCCTGCGTCGTAAGTCGCTCGAGGCCCGCGAAATGACGCGTTTCGCGCACGTATACGTCGGGAGCGAATGCCGTAACGCGAGCGCTCGCGAAGCCGGGTAACCGCCCGCTCAGATACGCGACGAGTCCGTAAGCCTCGCGTTCGCAAACCCGGCGCGCGGCAGCGAGTTCGGCCCCGTCGAGTCCGTCGATGCCGGTTACGTCGATCGCATTAACGCTAAGCGAGCCGTCGGAGAGCAATCCGAAATTAAGATCGCGTACCACGACGCTCGGGCCCAGCGGCCGGTAATCGCGCACGACGCCCGAGTAACCCCAAGCGCGGGGGCCGACGACGCCACCCGCCCCGAAACGCCGCACGTCGTAGCTACGCGCGAGCGTCCGCCAATCGACGCCCGCGAGCGTAAACATGAGTGTAACGGCCTGCGCCCCTTCGCCAAGGCCCGTGTCTTGCCGCCCCAGATCGTAGCGCGCACCGGCGAGGGCGGCAACGTCGCCGTTATCCGTCGCGTCGACGATGAGTGGTGCCGCAAGGGTCGTGATGGCACCGGTGCGCGCGTTCGCGAACGTGACGCTCGCGACGCGCCGCCCGTTCGCGCTCGCAACGGTTGCCGCTGAACGCGCCGCTTCCTCGTAACGCACCGTAATGCGCGGCTCGGCTGCAATCATGCTTGCGAGTGCGTGCGAGGCAGCTTGGGCCGTAAAGGCGTCACCGAGCCGCGCGTAGATCTGCGCGAAGATACCTCGCTCGACCGTCACGCCGTTCGGCGCGAGGTTGAGATCCCACTGATCCATCTCGGCACCGGTCAAGGTGCCGCCGAGATCCGCCCCCCGACTGATCAAGATAACGTCGTCACCGAGCCGCGCTGCGGCGATCGCGGCCGCGACGCCCGCCGGCGTGCCGCCGACCACCATGACGTCCGGCTGCCCGGTCGCAAGCGACGCGGACGCGTTCGCGACGCCCGAAGAAAGAAGCATCGCGCCGAGGGCACCCGTCGCCATCACCAAATTAAAAATGTTCAAGGCCGTCCCGCCGCGTTTCTCCGTCGTTGCAAAAGCTGCAATGAATAAACGTAGCGCGCGCGAGCTACGTCTCTACGCGATGCGAATGTGATGCGCCCGAGATTAAGAAAGGGTGAGTGGCTTGTAGCGAATGCGGTGCGGCTTCGCTGCTTCTTCTCCCAGACGTTGCTTTTTATTCGCTTCGTATTCTTGGTAGTTGCCCTCGAAGAAATAGACGCTCGAATCGCCTTCGAAGGCGATGATGTGCGTTGCGATGCGGTCGAGGAACCAGCGATCGTGGCTTATGCAGAGCACGGTCCCGGCGAACTCGCCGAGCGCGTCTTCGAGCGCGCGAAGCGTTTCCACGTCGAGGTCGTTGGAAGGTTCGTCGAGCAACAGGACGTTGGCCCCGAGCAACAACGTTTTGGCGAGATGCAGCCGGCCGCGTTCGCCGCCCGAGAGGCTCCCGACCGGCTTCTGTTGATCGCCGCCCTTGAAGTTGAAGCGGCCGAGATACGCGCGCGACGGCATCTCGAACTTGCCGACGAGCAACACGTCGAGGCCACCGCTTACCGCATCGAACACGGTTTTCGTATCGTCGAGCGATTCGCGCGTCTGATCGACGACGGCGAGCTTAACGCTCGGACCGATCTTAATTTCGCCTGAATCCGGTTGCTCTTTGCCGCTGATCATGCGAAACAGCGTCGATTTGCCCGCGCCGTTGGGACCGATGATTCCCACGATCGCGCCTGCCGGGATACGGAAGTTAACGTAGTCCATGAGGAGCCGCTCGCCGTAGCTCTTGCGAATGCCGCTAAACTCGATTACTTGCTCGCCGAGCCGTTCGCCGACCGGAATGAAGATTTCGTTCGTTTCGTTGCGACGCTGATATTCGTAAGACGATAACTCTTCGAAGCGCGCGAGACGGCTCTTACTTTTGGTCTGTTGACCTTTCGTGCCCGAGCGCACCCATTCGAGCTCGCGCTTGAGCGCCTTCTGACGCGCGGATTCGGCCGACTCTTCTTGCGCGAGCCGCTGCTGCTTCTGGTCGAGCCACGAACTGTAGTTGCCCTTCCACGGAATGCCGCGACCGCGATCGAGTTCGAGGATCCATTCGGCCGCGTTATCCAAGAAATAACGATCGTGCGTTACCGCGACCACAGTGCCGGCGAAGCGTTGCAAGAAGCGCTCGAGCCATTCGACACTTTCCGCATCGAGGTGATTGGTCGGCTCGTCGAGCAGCAACATACCGGGCTTAGAGAGCAACAAACGGCAAAGCGCGACGCGGCGTTTCTCACCGCCGGAGAGCGGGCCGATCTTCGCGTCCCACGGTGGCAGGCGCAGCGCGTCCGCGGCGATCTCGAGCTGCTGATCGACGCCGTCGCCATCTTGCGAGAAGAGCACGGCTTCCAGCTTCGCTTGTTCGTTTGCGAGTGCGTCGAAATCGGCGTTCTCGTCGCCGTAGGCGGCGTAAATTTGGTCGAGCCGCTTGCGTGCCGCGATTACTTCGCCGAGCGCTTCTTCGACGACTTCCCGCACCGTCTTATCGGGATCGAGTTTGGGTTCTTGTTCCAAATAGCCGATCGCGAGGTTGGGCAAAGCTTTCGCCTCGCCGTCGATATCGGTTTCGATGCCCGCCATAATGCGCAGCAGCGTCGATTTTCCAGACCCGTTGAGCCCGAGTATGCCGATCTTCGCGCCCGGCAAGAAGCTGAGCGATATGTCCTTGAGGATCTGACGTTTCGGCGGCACGATCTTGCCGACGCGATACATCGTGTACACATTCTGCGTCATTGCTGGACTCAGGTAGGGGTCCGGGCGGCGGTTTACCTCCCCGGGAAGGGCCGCCCGGCCCAGTGAAAGACGGGCCATGCCAGACGACGCGCATCCGCCCCGTCAATCCGAGCCCTCCGCAGACGCCGTCCTTACGCCAAGTTCGTTCGTGCGCGACGCGGTGACCGGGAAGCGCACCTCGCAGGACGAGTGGCTCGACGCCCATGCGACGGCCGAGCAGCGACCGCGGGAAGAATGCGTCGATGCGCTCATGAACGCGATCGCTCGCGGCGATCTCGTGGTCGAAGCGTGAGGCGCGCGACGACGCCCGCAGCGGTGCTCGAGGCGCTCGCCGCCGGCAACGCGCGTTACGCAAACCGATAGCGCGCTGCACTGCAATCAAAACGATCATCGGCGCGGCGAAGTGTACGCCGCATTGCACGACGCCGTTCGGGAGAACGTCCGCGACGTCGCGAGCAGCATCCGCGAGCGATCCGCCGTCGTTTCGGCGGCGGAACGGCTCGGCAAACGTCGCGTCACGGGCGCGACCTACACTCTCGGCGACGGCCGAGTAACGTTCCTTTAGACCATAACGCGCTCGCGGCGCACTCAACCCGATGTCGCAGGCCGTTTGGCGAAATAGCGCGTACTCAGCGCGTCTCCGGGCAGCAAACGAGCAGGATCGCTCGAGAAGGGCGCCATGCCGCACCGCCGCACGACGTTCAGCAAATTCATCATCGAGGACCAGCGTCGCAGAACGACGGGCGACGCGGAACTCACGGCACTCCTTAACGACGTCCAAACGGCGTGTAAGTTCGTCGCGTCTGCGGTTTCGCGCGGGCAGATCGATCACGAGAAGGCGCTGGCCGACGTCGCAAACGAGATCGTTCTGCGCGAGTGCGAATGGGGCGGCGGGCTCTGCGGCATGGTCTCGGCGGAAGCGAGCGCTCCGTACGTCGTCCCGGCAACGTATCCGCGCGGTAAATATCTGCTCGTGTTCGATCCGCTCGACGGCGCAACCAATCTCGACGTTAACGTTCCGGTAGGTACGATTTTTGCGATTCTACGTGCGCCTCGCGGGATTACCGAGCCGACTGCAGACGACTTCTTGCAACCCGGTACCGAGCAAGTCGCGGCCGGTTACGCGCTGTACGGGCCGACGGCAACGATCGTTATCACGCTCGGCGCGGGCGTCAACGGCTTCACGCTCAATCGCGAAATCGGCGCGTACACGTTAACGCATCCCGATATGCGCATTGCCGAAGAAACGCGCGACTTCGCGATCAACGCTTCGAACGAACGCTTTTGGGAGCCGCCCGTGCAGCACTACGTCGAAGAGTGCATCAAGGGCAGCAGTGGGGACCGCGGCGAGGACTTCAGTATGCGCTGGGTCGATTCGGTCGTTGCCGAAGTGCAACGAATACTGTTGCGCGGAGGTCTCTTCGTCGACCCGCGCGATACGAAAGACACCTCGAGCCGCGGCCGCTTGCATCTGCTCTACGAAGCGAATCCGATGGCGATGATCGTAGAACAAGCGGGCGGCCGCGCTTCCACGGGTCGCGGTCGCATCCTCGAAGTCGTGCCCGCGAGTTTGCACGAACGCGTGCCCGTAATTCTCGGATCCAAGCGCGAAGTCGAACGGCTCGTC
The DNA here is from genome assembly GCA_964244215.1 of uncultured bacterium. Classification (GTDB taxonomy): domain Bacteria; phylum Vulcanimicrobiota; class Vulcanimicrobiia; order Vulcanimicrobiales; family Vulcanimicrobiaceae; genus CAXTIY01. The sequence continues at coordinate 3,578 of CAXTIY010000151.1, read as the reverse complement.
GAATATCACGTGACGCACGACCGCGGCGAAAAGCTGAGCTTCGCTACGCCGCTGTTCAATACGCGTTCGCTCTTCCGCACTCCGTAATTCCGCAAAGGGAACGCATGTCCGCGAAGTATCCGATCCTCGCGATCACGGGATCGTCCGGTGCCGGCACGACCACGGTCAAAACGACCTTCCAGCAAATATTCCGGCGCGAGAACATCACGGCGGCCGTGGTAGAAGGCGACTCGTATCATCGCTACGACCGCGTCGAGATGCGCAATATGCTCAACGACACGCATAAAAACGGTAACGCCTACTTCAGTCATTTCGGTCCTGAAGCGAATCTGTTCGACGAACTCGAATCGCTCTTTAAGACATACGGCGAGAACGGGACCGCTAAAGTGCGGAAGTATCTTCACGACGATGAAGAGGCGGCACCGTATGGGCAAGAGCCCGGCACGTTCACCCCGTGGGAAGATATCGAACCCGGTACCGATCTTCTCTTTTACGAAGGTCTGCACGGTGCGGTCGCGACGGACACGGTCGACGTCGCACAACACGCCGACATGATCGTCGGCGTCGTCCCGACGATCAATCTCGAATGGATTCAAAAGCTCATTCGCGATAAGACGACGCGCGGCCACTCGCAGGAAGCGATCGTCGACACGATCTTGCGCCGCATGCCCGACTACGTAAATTATATAACGCCACAATTTTCGCGCACGCACGTAAATTTTCAGCGCGCGCCGATCGTGGACACGTCTAATCCTTTTACCGCGCGAACGATTCCCACGCTCGATGAAAGCATGCTCGTCATTCGCTTTCGCGATCCTAAGGGCATCGATTTCCCGTATCTCATGTCGATGCTCCACGATTCGTTCATGTCGCGCCCGAACACGATCGTGTGCCCCGGCGGCAAGATGGCGCTCGCGATGCAATTGATTTTCACACCGATGGTGTGGCAATTGATGGATCGCAAGAAACGCGCGTTCTGAGCGGATCCGTCTACATGAATCCGCGAACGGATCAGACGTTACGTCCGGAGAGCCGACAAGTCCGCACGAGTCGGCAATGAGGCCTGCGCACCGAGCCGCTGCACGGCGAAGGCGCCGGCGCGTACGCCGACCGCCATAGCTTCGGCGAGCGTGCGGCCGCGTGCGAGTTCTAGCGTTAGCGCGCCCGTGAAGGCGTCGCCGGCACCCGTCGTATCGATCGCTCGGACGGCGGGAGAGGCGACTCGCGCGTAATCGCCCGCACTCGTCGCCGCGACGGCACCGGCCGCCCCGAGCGTTATCACGACGGAGCGCGGACCGCGTTCGACGAGTGCCCGTGCGGCGCGTTCCGAATCTTGCGGTCTTACCGCAGCTTCGAGTAAGAGCGCCGCTTCATGCTCGTTCACGACGAGCGGATCGAGCAACGCGAGCAACGCCCGCGGCAAAGGCCGAGCAGGAGCGGCATTGAGCACGGCGCGAACGCCGGCGGCGGCAGCGACTTCGAGCGCGCGAGTAACGGGTTCGAGATCGAGTTCGAGTTGTGCGAGCACGCACCGCGCGGCTTCGAGCTCCGCCTTCACCGCAGCGACGTCGGCAACGCCGAGCCGGGCGTTCGCGCCCGCGCTTACGACGATCGTATTTTCGCCGTCCGGCGTGAGGGTCACGATGGCGCTCCCCGTCGCGACTTCCGCCGTCGCGAATACCGTACGATCGTCTACGCCCGCAGCTCGCAGCGCCGCTCGCAAGTCCGCACCGCGCGAATCTTCGCCCACGCGCGCGAGCAGCGCGACGCTCCCCCCGAGCCGCCCGATCGCGGTCGCTTGATTGCCGCCTTTGCCGCCGGGTGCCGTTATGAGGTCGGAACCGGCAAGCGTTTCTCCGGGCGCCGGGCGACGCTCGACGCGCACGATAAAATCGGTATTGATCGAACCGACGACGAAAACGTCGAGCACGGGCCCGCGAATCTCCTAAACGATCTTGGGCGTAGGGCTCGGCGCGGGCAACGCGAGCCCCGCATCTTCCACGCCGCCGCTTAACTCGCTGCGACCGCGCTGCGTAGCGAGATACGACTTCGCTTTGTCGACTTCGGTCGTGAGCGACGCGACCGTTTGCTCCATCGAACCGATCGCTTTACGTTTGAACGTCGACATGTCGTCCATCGCTTGCGTCACGTTCGCGAACGCCGCTTTAAGCTTCTCGACGTCGACCGTCGCGTTCGATGCCTGCGCGTACACGCGCGTCGCGTTCTCCTTGAGCATCTTCGCGTTACCGGCGATCAGATTTCCCGTCGTCGTATTGAGCGCCGAGATTTGATCGAGCACGAGCTTCTGGCTCGCGATCGCTTGTGCGACGACGACGGCCGTTCGCAGCGCGGAGACGGTCGTGGTGGTGGCGCGCTGGATGCCTTTCTGTAATTCGGTGTTATTTTTTTTGACCAGATCGAGCGCCATGTAGCCCTGAATATTGACCGCCATCTGCGTCGCGATATCTTGCTGCTTTTGCCGCGCGTAGAATAAGACGTCTTCTTTAAGGATGCGCGCCCGTTCGGGATCGCCGACCTCGATACTCGCGATCTGCGCCGCGACCGCATCCCCGATCTTCGCGGCAAGATAGGCGTATTGTTCGAGCGAGCCCATGAGCTTCCACATGTTCGCCTTCTCTTGTTCGATCGAGGCGTTGTCGCGCAAAAGTTGATCGCGCGAACGATACAGCGCCTCGATGATCCCGTTGAGGTGACCTTGTGAAGATTCGTAGCTGCGAAAATAGTCTTGTAGTTTATTTCCGAACGGAATGACGCCGAAAATCTTCTTGACCGAAAATAGGTCGGCTCTGCGCGACGGATCGAGCTTTTCGATCGTCCGCCGCAAATCGAGCATCTGCTTCGAGACGTCCGAGTCGTTACCGAAAGCGCCGCTCGTCATCGTGCGCGCGGGCCGCTCGAGCAGCGAATTCGCAACACCGGCCGAGGCGACGATCTCCTTATCCGCCATCGCACCGAGCGCTTTGACGGCGTTCGTGAATTCGGCACCGTCGATCGGCAGCGTCACGAGCGTGCGCGCGACCTCGCTTACTTGTGCGTCGAGCGCGGTCTTCTGCTCCGGTGCAATCGGCACTTTGCCGATTGCCGCCGTCACGGGCAATGCCTTGACGGGCTCCGGCGCGACGAGCGCCTCGACCGGCGGCGCTAACTGGAAATCATCGTCGTTCACGTACGTGCCGTCTTCCGAGCGTGGCGGGCTGCGTTATCGGTCGTTGATGTTGAGATACTTCGGACCGCCGCAAAGGTAACGCTCGTAGACGTACGCGGGTTCTTCGCGGCGTTCCATGCGCTCTTCCGTTTCACCAAACACGCGCTCGCCGAAGATCTCGCCGAGAATCTCACCGAAACCCTCCATCTCAATCGTTCAATCCGACTTGGAATTGCGGCTTAATGCCCTTGAATTCCGAGCGCTTGACGATAGACGTGCCGATCGCCATGAATTCGATGATGTGCGGTTGCCAGATGTGGTTTTTCTCCACGATCTGCATCCCGACCACACCTTCGGCACCGTGAGATTCGGCTTCCGCCTGCATACGCGACATCGCGAGTTCGCGTGCGTC
>CAXTIY010000150.1:0-8210 GCA_964244215.1 uncultured bacterium | reverse complement strand
ACTACAAAAATGATCCCGATTGGCACAAGGCGGCGCGTAAAGCGGCGGGCGGCGGTGGACCCTCGCTCGTCGTCGATTCGAGCGGCGGCGAAACGCTCGGACGCTGCCTCGACATCGCACGGGTCGGCGCTCGCGTCGTCATCTACGGCGGAACGCAAGGCGATGCGACGATCCGGCCTTTTTCGATCTTTTGGAAGCATCTCGACCTCTTGGGAACCTCAATGGGCAGCCCGGCCGATTTCGCCGCGATGCTCGCGTTATTCGACGGCGGCTTACGGCCCGCGGTCGACCGCGTCTATCCGATGGCGGAGGCGGCGCAAGCCGGCCGGCGCGTGCTCGACGGCGAGCAGTTCGGTAAGGTCGTGCTCGCGATCGATTGACGCTTCCACGCCGCGCCGCGCCGCGCCGCGCGCAGCTACGATTCGAGTGCGTAGTGCGTGCGTTCCGGCGTTTCGGCCTGCGTGCTGCGTACGCGGCCATCGCGTTCGAGCGCCAAGAGGTGCGCGAGCATCTGTGCCGCGGCGGCGGAGCGAAGCTGCGGATCCACGTCGCGGTAGATGTCGCCCGCGAGTTCGTTAATCGTCCGTTCGCCATGCGCGAGCGCGGCGATAATCTGTCGCTCGCGTGTTTCGCGATGGGCGATATACGCATCGATTTTCGCGCGCGGCTCGAAGACGGGCTCGCCATGCCCGCCGAACAACGTCCGCGCGGATGGGAGCTCGTCGCGCAAGCGGCGCAGCGTCGCTCGATACGCTCGCATGTCTCCCTCCGGCGGCGCGACGACGGCCGTACCGCGTCCCAGAACGACGTCGCCCGTGAAGAGCGCCTCTTCCGCTGCGAACCAAAATGCGAGATGGTCCGGTGCGTGTCCCGGCGTTTCGTACGCGATGAGCGTGGCGCCGCGGACGGCGACCTCTTCGCCGTCGTGCACGATGCGGTCGCGAGGAAAGCGTGCTGCCGCGTGCGCGTAGACGGGCGCACCGGTTCGCTCGGCGAGCAGCGCCGCCGCGGGATAGTGATCGGAATGCCCGTGCGTTACCGCGATCGCCGCGATGCGGCACGCGCGCTTCGCCGCCGCCGCGACGAGGGTTGCCACGTGACCCGCATCCGCGGGCCCGGGATCAATCACCAGCGCTTCACCGTCACCATAGATGACGTACGAGTTCGTTCCCTCGAGCGTCAGCGGCGACGGATTCGGCGCGACGACGCGGAAGACGCTCGACTGTTCCGGCATTTTAACGCGTACCGTTCGCGCAAGAGCCGGTGATGCTTTTTATTCTGATGGATACCTAAAGGTGCCGGAGCGCTTTTGAACGTCGAACCGATCGAGGACCCAGCCGCGCTCGCGGCTCTCTGCGAGCGCATCGCGGCGGTCGACCGCGTCGCACTCGATACCGAGTTCCATAACGAACGTTCGTATTCGGCGCGCCTGATGGTCGTGCAACTCGTCATCGGTGACGAAGTGGCGCTCGTCGATCCGCTGCGCGTACCGAATCTCGAACCGCTCGCGACGGCTCTGGCGACGAAGACGATCGTCGGACACGCGTTGCAGAGCGATCTCAAAATTTTCGCCGACCGCTTCGATCGTCTTCCGGCGCGCGCGTTCGATACGCAACTCGCCGCGGCGTTCTGCGGCTACGGAATGGCTATCTCACTCGCGGACCTCGTGAACGACGTCGTCGGCATACGCTTGCGCAAATCGCAAACGGTGAGCGACTGGAGTTCGCGTCCGCTCTCGCCGCAACAGATCGAGTATCTCGTCGACGACGTGCGTCATCTCATTCCGATCGCGGACCGCTTAACGGCTCGGCTCGAAGAGACGGGCCGCTACCAATGGTTCGAATCGGAAGCCCTCGGGCTCGTCGACATGTCGAAATATCGTACCGATCCCGAGCGCTTGTATTTGCGGGTGCCGGGTGCCATGCGCATGAATCGGCGCGAGCTCGGCGTGTTGCGCGAGCTCGCGCTGTTGCGCGATCAGCTCGCGCGCGAACGCGACGTGCCGCTCAAGTACATCATTCCAGACGACGTTATGGCGCCGATCGTTTCGCTGCGGCCGGCGGAACGTGAAGAACTCGCGCAGCTACGCAGGCTCGATGCGGGCGCGCGTAAAGCGTTCGGAGATCGCATCGTGGCCGCCGTCGCCGCCGGTCTCGCCGTCCCGGAAGCCGATCTGCCGCGCAAACCCGCACGGCCGCCGGGCCCGGAGCGCGATGCGATCGTCGCTTGCCTCGCCGTTCTCGCTAGTGCCATCGCGACCGAAAACGAGCTTCCCGCAGGCTTACTCGTCACGCGCACCGCCCTCGAACGCGTCGCGCGCGAATTGCCCGCGACGGCGCTCGAACTCGCGAAAACGCTCGATGCGAGCGACTGGCGCGCGACGCTCGTCGCGGAGCCGCTCTTTCGATTGTTGAGCGGAGAAACCGCGCTTTCCATCGCCGGTGCCGCGCGTGGAACGCCGCGCGTCGCTGCGCTATCGACCGAGGGCACGCAAGGGGCATAGCGAACACCGCTCGCCTATGCAGCACGCGCATCCCGATAGCTTCGGTGCTCGAAACACGCTCGTCGTCGGCGAACGTTCGTATACGTTTTACGATCTCGGGGCACTCGCTCGCGCGGACTTTAGCGGCGTCGCGCACTTACCGTTCAGCCTAAAAATCTTGCTCGAGAATTTGTTGCGCTTCGAAGACGGCCGCAGCGTTACGAAAGACGATATCGCGGCGCTCGCGAATTGGACGCCGAACGCGCATATCGCTAACGAGATTGCCTATCGGCCGGCGCGCGTGTTGTTGCAAGATTTCACGGGCGTGCCGTGCGTCGTCGATCTCGCCGCGATGCGCGACGCGATGGCGGAGATGGGTGGCGATCCGTCGTCGATCAATCCGTTGCAACCGGTCGAACTCGTCATCGATCATTCCGTGCAAGTCGATAAATTCGGCACGGCCGATGCGTTCGCCGAAAACGCGAAGCTCGAGTTCGAGCGTAACCGCGAGCGCTACGCCTTCCTCAAATGGGGTCAAGGCGCGCTAGCGGGCTTTCGCGCCGTACCGCCCGACACGGGCATCGTGCATCAAGTCAACATCGAATATCTGGGCCGCGTGGTATTCGGAGCCGGCGGTGCGGGCGTCGCGGCGGCCGACGACGCCGGTGGCGTCGCGTATCCCGATACGGTGGTCGGAACCGATTCGCACACGACGATGGCGAACGGTCTCGGAATTCTCGCGTGGGGCGTCGGCGGCATCGAAGCGGAAGCCGCGATGCTCGGTCAGCCGGTCACCATGCTCGTGCCCGAAGTGGTCGGATTCAGATTGACCGGTAAACTCGGTGAAGGCGTGACCTCGACCGACCTCGTGCTCACCGTCACGCAGCAGTTGCGTAAGAAGGGCGTCGTCGGAAAATTCGTCGAGTTTTTCGGAGCGGGGCTTTCGAATTTAAGCGTCGCGGATCGCGTGACGATCGGGAACATGTCGCCCGAATACGGTTCGACCGTCGCGATCTTTCCGATCGACGCGCAAACGTTGACGTATCTCAAACTTACCGGCCGTAGCGCAGAACACATAGCGCTCGTCGAAGCGTACGCTCGCGTTCAGGGACTCTTTCGCACGGACGAATCGCCCGAACCCGTGTTTTCAGTCGTGCTCGAACTCGATCTCGCGACCGTCGTGCCCAATCTCGCGGGGCCGCGCCGGCCGCAAGATCGCGTCGCGCTTTCCGAAGCGAAGGCGAGCTTCACGAGCTGGCTCGAGCAGTCGCAGCGTACGTCTACGAACGGCCGGCCGAGCGGCGGCGGCGGCGGCACCGCCGTCGCGGAGCGCGCGACGACGGGCGTCTCCGATGGTGCGGTCGTGATCGCGGCGATTACCTCGTGTACGAATACATCGAACCCCGCCGTTATGATCGGCGCCGGTCTCGTCGCAAAAAAAGCCGTGGAACGTGGGCTCGCGTGCAAGCCGTGGGTGAAGACGAGCCTCGCGCCCGGCTCTAAAGTCGTCACGGAGTATCTCGCGAAGTCCGGCCTCGCGCCGTATCTCGATCGGCCCGGTTTTAACCTCGTCGGCTACGGCTGCACCACGTGCATCGGCAATAGCGGCCCCTTACCGGACGAGGTTTCTCACGAGATCGCAGAACACGATATGGTCGTCGCCGCGGTGCTTTCCGGTAATCGTAATTTCGAAGGCCGTATCCATCCGCAAGTGCGAGCGAACTATCTCGCTTCTCCGCCGCTCGTGGTCGCCTACGCGCTCGCCGGACGGATGGACGTCGATCTCACGACGGAGCCTCTCGGCCACGATGCGCGAGGCCGCCCGGTCATGTTGAGCGAGCTTTGGCCGACGAGTGCCGAGGTCGATGCCGCCGTCGCAGAATCGGTTAGCGAAGTGTCGTTCCGGGCGCGCTACGCCGACGTCTTCGCAGGCGACGACAATTGGCGCGCGCTCGACGTGGCAGGGAGCGAACGCTACGCCTGGGATCCCAATAGCGAATACGTGAAGAAGCCGCCGTATTTCGACGGCATGCCGAAGGAGCCGGAGCCCCCGCGCGACATTCTCGGCGCGCGCGTCCTGGCGTTGCTCGGCGATAGCGTCACGACGGACCACATCTCGCCCGCCGGTTCGATCGCAAAGAACGGGCCGGCGGCGAAATACCTCACCGAACGCGGAGTGGATTCGGCCGACTTCAATTCGTACGGCGCGCGACGCGGCAATCACGAAGTCATGGTGCGCGGAACCTTCGCCAACGTGCGACTGCGTAACGCCCTCGTGCCGGGCGTTGAAGGCGGGGTTACGCGCTATCTGCCGACGGACGAACGGATGTCGATCTTCGAGGCGTCGGAACGGTATCGTAACGACGGCACGCCCGTCATCGTGATCGGCGGCAAAGAATACGGCTCGGGTTCCTCGCGCGATTGGGCGGCGAAAGGCCCGATGCTACTCGGCGTCCGCGCCGTCATCGCGGAATCGTTCGAACGCATTCATCGCAGTAATCTCATCGGTATGGGTATTCTGCCGCTCGAGTTTGCTCCGGGCGACGATCGCGAATCGATCGGACTGACCGGCGAAGAAATCTACGAGATCGCCGGACTCGGCGAACGTATCGCGCCGCGGAGTCGGCTTACCGTCCGTGCGAAGGCGGGCTCGGGTGAGAAGTCGTTCGACGTCGTCGTGCGCATCGATACGCCGGACGAAGCGGAGTATTTTCGCCACGGCGGCATCTTGCAATTCGTCTTACGGCAGTTGCGCTGACGGCCGCTTAGGCGAAGGAGACTCGTATGCTTGCGGGCCATCGCATCGCGGCGCTGTTATCGTTCGAAGGGCCGGATCGTTATTCGTCCGTAGGCGGACTCGGAACGCGGGAGACGTCGTTCGCGCGCGCGCTCGGAGAAGCGGATATCACGACGACGCTCTTTTTCGTCGGCGACCCGACGTTGCCCGCGACCGAAGCGTTCGCGCCGAACGTAACGCTTCGCCGCTGGTCGCAATGGCTCTCGGCGTTTCATCCGCGAGACGTGTACGACGGTGAGACGGAAAAGGTCGAGGATTTTACGTCGAGCGTTCCGCGCGTCGTCGTCGAAGAAATCGTCGCGCCCGCCGCGGCGCGCGGAGAGCGCGTGCTCGTCGTCGCCGAAGAGTGGCAAACGGTCGGTGCCGCGATCGCACTCGACGCCTTGCTGCGGGCGCGCGGGTTGCGGCATACGGTCACGATTCTATGGAATGCGAACAACACGTACGGCTTCGACCGTATCGATTGGGCGGCGTTGCAGCGCGCGGCGGCGGTCGTAACGGTCAGCAAATACATGAAGTTCGAACTCGCGCAGTTCGGCGTTCCGGCCCTCGTCGTGCCCAACGGCATTCCGGAACAACTGCTCGAGGGCCCGGCACCCGAACTCGTTTCGCTCTTCCGCAAAGCGCTACGCGGGAAGCCCTCGCTCGTAAAAGTCGGCCGCTTCGACCCGGACAAAAATTGGTTGCAGGCGGTGGATGCGGTCGCCGAACTCGCGGCGGCCGGGCTCGCTCCGCAACTCCTCATCCGCGGCGGTCGCGAGCCGTACGGCAATGTCGTCTTCGGGCACGTACGGGCACGGGGTTTACGACTCGAACGGGTCGAGGCCGACGGCGACGATGCGCAAGCCGTCGCGCGGGCGCTCGGATCGAGCGAAGCGCACGTCGTCCATCTTCAGGCGTTTCTGCCCGAGTCCACGCTGTTCGCACTCTACGCGGCGGCCGACGCCGTGCTTGCGAATAGCGGCAAGGAACCGTTCGGGCTCGTCGGTCTCGAAGTGATGGCGGCCGGCGGCATTCCCGTTTGCGGCGCTACCGGCGAAGAATACGCCGAGCCGTTCGTCAACGCCATCGTCTGCGATACGAACGACGGTCGCGAGCTCTCGGAATACTTGCGCGCATCGTTCGGCGACGAACGGGCTGCCGACCGAATGCGCCGCGCGGGTTACGCGACCGCGAATCGGTATCTTTGGCCGTGCGTGTTCGAGATTCTCGCGCACAAAATCGATTACGTCGCGCGCGGCGGCTAATTTCGGGGCCGCGCTAAATCGCCGTTCGGCGTTGCCGATAACTGTAAAACTTATGTATGCATACGAAGCGGGCATTTTCGTGCGAAATTGCCGGGCGCTCGCAGACGCGGCCCGGGCTTGCGGGGCGCGCCTCGTGATGTTGCCCGAACACGCCGTGTCGATCGAAGTGCGCGGCGAGTCCGTGGCTTTCCCGATCGCCTCGGACGAGCGCGAATGGGCCGTAACGACGCCCGAGGAGGCGTTTTACGCGGCCATGCTCGATGCCGAGACGCATTCCGGCGAGCGAGATCGCGTGACGGCGCTCGCCGCGTTACTCGGCGGCAACGCCGTTCTCGAGAGCGTTTTGCGCGCCGGCGGCCTGCGCGAAAGCGAAAGCCGCTTTCGCAGGTAAGACCGCCGAACGCGCTATCCGGAGTTGCGTTACGCCTCGACGAGTTGCGTGATGTGCTGCGAGACGTCGTTGATGAGGCGGTCCGCGGATTCTTGCGAATTGCCTTCGACGTACACGTTCATCGTGGGGTCGGAAGCGTCGGGTAAAACGAGATACCATCCGCCGTCGGCATTGACGCGCACGCCGTCGACGAGTTCGACTTCGCTATTGTGATTCTCAGCGACGACCGTGCGCATGATCTCGCCCTTGCGTTCCCAGGGGCAACGAATCGAGCGATGGCGGAAGAACCACTGCGGCAGCATGTCGTTGAGTTCGTGTAACCGGCGCCCTTCGAGCGCGAGCAGCTCCATAACCTTGACGATCGCGTAAAGCGCGTCGAAGGCGGGCTGGAACGCCGGAAAGATCGGCTCTTGCATGAAGCCGCTACCGTAAGCGAGCGTATCGCGTTCCGCGGCGGCGAGCGCCATCATCGAGCGACGGTCGCTCTTCGTGCGCACGACTTTCCCTCCGACCGATTCCACGAGCCGTTCGATCGCAGACGGCGTGGTAATCGGCATCGCGACCGTGGCGCCGGGCTGCGCGCGGCACACCATGAGCGAAACGAGCGCGAGTAGGCGATTTCCGGCGATCACGCGGCCGAGGTCGTCGATGAGCGCGAACGATTCGCCGTCGTGATCGACGAGCACGCCGAGGTCGGCGCCGAGCGTGAGCGTGACGGTACGCAACTGCTCGATATAGCGTTCCCGATCGAGCCGGAACGTGCGCGATTTCGCTTCGTCGTAATAGGCGTCGAGTGCGATGCTGTCGACTCCGAGCTTCGCGAGCACGCGCGGCAAAACGAGCGACGCGTTGCCGTAGCCGTAGTCGATGACCACTTTAAAATTAGCGTTCGGCAACGCGCGCGGTTTGAGTGTCGCGAGCATCTCGCTCGTGTAAAGCTCGAGGGTCCGCGCCGGAAACGACAGCAGCCCGACCTCGTCCATGCCCGTGCGGCGAAAATCTTCGCGGAAGAAGAGATTCTCGATCTTGCGTTCGGCCGGCTTATCGATGTTGATGCCGCTCTCGTCCATCACTTCGATTAACACGGAATGCGCGTCGTTCGGGTCGACGCGCGTGTGGACGCCGCCGTCGCCGCCGATCCGCGTCGCATACCGCGCGAGCGGTAGCGGCAGCGCGCGCAGATCTTCGACGTTGATGCCGACCGAGAGCAAGCCCGAGATGACACAGCGGTTCATCACGCGTGCAGCCGGATGCGCGTCGCGGCTCGTCAAAACGCTCGTGCCGGCCTTCATC